>CACZFE010000036.1 GCA_902780365.1 uncultured Spirochaetales bacterium | reverse complement strand
CTCTCTGGGACAGCCCTGGACTCGGTGACGGCCCTGAAGCCGACAAAAGGCACGCAGAGGGGATCATTAAAAAACGGACTGAACACGATGCCGACGGAAATCTGCTTATCGATGTGGTGCTTGTAATTCTTGACGGCAGCAGCAGAGATCTCGGAACATCTTTCGAACTTATAGAAAAAGTTATCGCACCGTGCATCGGAAAGAACGACAAACGTCTTCTTGTCGCGATAAACCAGGCAGACATCGCCATGAAGGGCAAACACTGGGATGCCGAAAACCACAGACCGGATGAAACTCTTCAGAACTTCCTTAAGGAGAAGGAAAAATCAGTCCACGAGAGGATCCTCAACGGCTGCGGGATTTCAGTCGATCCGATCTCATATTCCGCCGGCTACAAAGAGGAGGGACAGCCTCAGGAACCTTCGTACAATCTGGCAAAACTGCTTTACTACATTATTGACAGCATTCCTGAAGAAAAGCGTATCGCAACCTATCTTGAAGCCAATGCGGATCAGCAGGTATGGGCAAGCAACGATTCCAATGATTACGCCGAGAAAATTCAGAAGAAACTTGGCTGGAAGCATACTCTGAAATCCACTTCCGAAGGGGCAATGATCGGAGCGGCTATAGGAAGTTTGATTCCTGTTATTGGAACAACTGTTGGTGCTGCTGTCGGCGGATTAGTCGGATTTATAGGAAGTTTTTTTGACTAAAAGGAGGATAAAATGACAGAAATCAATTTCAAAGAGTACCGTCTTGACGAAATGAAAGAGAAATTCCAGTTCCCGCCGCTCAATATTCTGCTTATCGGAGCTACCGGCGCAGGAAAATCTTCCACGATAAACGCCCTTCTCGGAGAGGAGGCTGCAAAAGTGGGCTTCGGTGCGGATCCTGAAACAAAGGAGGTGCGCAAATACAAAATCAACGACTACCTTTGCTTCTATGATACTCCGGGACTCGGCGATTCTCCGCAGGATGATGCCGAGCACATGAAAAAAATAGTTTCGTATCTCAACCGCCCTTGCGGAAAAAAAGGTGTGAGCGGCAAACTTATAGATAAAGTCCTTGTTGTTATCGACGGCTCTACACGTGATTTCGGGACGATATCGGCTTTGCTCAACAATTATATCTTTCAGGGACTGGATGCTGAGGATGTCCTTTTTGCCGTAAACCAGGCCGATATGGCTATGAAAGGGAGGCACTGGAACGACAGAGCGGCTGAACCAGACGCCAAACTTACTGAATTTCTTGAAGAAAAGGCCGAATCTGTCAGACAGAGGATTAAAGAAAGCACCGGCAAAACCATAAACACACCTGTTTTCTATTCTGCGGCTCATGGCTTCAATATTACTCAACTCATTGATTTTATTGTTGACAACTCGAATTCTCAGAGAAAGGAAAGAGAGCCGGAAACAACAACTTCAAGTTCATACAGCGATGATATCCCTTCAAACGGAAAAGTTGCAGGTCACACAGCGGCAGGAGCAGCTGCGGGAGCGGCGATAGGTTCCGCAATTCCTGTTGTAGGCACGGCTGTCGGTGCGGCTGTCGGGGGAGTTCTCGGATTTCTTTCAAGTTTCTGGGACGATTGACAAATCGTTTTCTAATTTCAGTTTTAAATAACCTGACATGCTCGCTTTCTTAAACTGAAAGCAGAAAAATCAAATGTAAAAGCCCCTTAAATCTGAAATCCTGAAGAAATCTTAAAGCCAAATCACCGAATGGAAATCCGCCAAATTACCGAATTATTTTCTCAATTTTTTTATCAAAAACTGCACTTTCCGCAAAATTTTTTTTGTCAAAAACCGCACTTTTCGCAAAATGTTTGTGCTGATGCTGTTCGCATGTTTTTGGTTGGAGCAGGTAATATTCGAGGATTCTTTCGACCCCTTTAATATTTTATTAAAATAATTTCTGTTTTTATAGTTGATATTAAAATATTTTTACTTTTATTTTTGTAAAATTTTATTATAATGCTGTGAAAAATTTGTTGTTTGTAAAAATGTTGGTGGAATATGAATGAAATTGACAATAGATTCGATGAAATAGCCAGAATAATCGAAGAAGCCCGCGACACAGCTTATCGCAGGGTGAATGAAGCTTTGATTATAATGTATCGCAGGATAGGGCGTTTTCTTTCCGAAAAATCAAAAGATGCAAACTACGGTGACGGCTATGTTGATTCTCTTTCAGAATATATTCAAAAACATTTCCCTGGCATTAAAGGTTTTAACCGACGCGGTCTCTATCGAATGAAGCAGTTTTATGAGATTTATGCAGAAAATGAAAAAGTGTCAGCACTGCTGACACAATTGAGTTGGACCAATCATCTGCTTATCATGTCCGGCAGCAAAAGTGATGAAGAACGGGAATTTTATATGCGCCTTGCGGCAAAAGAACATTATAGTTCAAGAGAGCTTGAGCGGCAGATGGACAGCGGATATTATGAGCGTTATATGCTTTCTCAAGGCAAATTGCTGCCTGATAAGCTGCACTCTCAGGAAAATCCGTTCCTCGACTCGTATGTGGTGGAATTTCTTAATTTGCCTAAAACATTTCAGGAAAACGACTTCCGTAAAGCTATGGTGAAGGGAATGCGCAATTTCATTCTCGAATTGGGCAAGGATTTTTCTTTTGTCGGAGAGGAATATCCGATACAAGTCGGCGGCGATGATTTTCGTATTGATCTGCTGTTTTTTCATCGCACTCTGCACTGTCTTGTGGCAATAGAACTGAAAGAGGGAAAATTTAAACCGGAATATGTTTCAAAAATGGATTTTTATTTGGAAGGATTGGACAGACAAGTCAGAAAACCTGACGAAAATCCAAGTGTTGGACTTCTGCTTTGTGCGTCAAAAAATGACGAAGTGGTCGAATATGCCATGAGCCGCACACTCTCTCCGATGATGATAGCTCAGTATCAGTTGCAGCTGCCGGATCAGAATATCCTGCGCAGAAAATTGCAGGAATTGGCAAATTTACCGAAAATCGAAGAATAATTTTTTCATATTTTTTTGCGCTTGGACATTATATGCCCAACCAGGCGTTTATAATCATTCTCGTCAACTTTTTTTATGGAGGAAATTATGACAGAAAGTTTATTTGAAGGCATTGCAGAAGCAATGGAAGGTGTTACTGAAACTATGAATGTCGAGGCAGAAGATGAAAACAAAATCATTGAAAGTTCCGGAATTGATGAATCAGAGGAAGATTCTGCCGGTTCCGAATGCATTTGCGACGACTCCACTGAAAACGAAAACGGAGAAACGGAAGAGTGCGGCGAAGAAAGCTGCGGCGCAGCAGAAGAGCCGGGTTTGATCGAGAGCATTTTCGGTTTCATCGACACGATGAGAAACGACGAAGTGTCTCGCGAGGTCGCTTTTGAAGAATTCGGGGAAATGTGCCGCGACAGCATCAACGAACTCTGCGATATTCTTAAAGAATTTCCGAAAATTTTCGAGAAAGACTAGGCAACTCACTGCCGCATCTTTTGTTCTTGTTTCAAACCCAAAGATTCTACCGGACTGACAGCGCAGGAAACTTCATGAAGTGTGAAGTTTCCTGCGAAGTTAAGCGAAGTTTTTGTGAAGTTTTTCGTGAAGTGGTGTGAAGTTTACTTCACGATTTAATTATTCTAACGGACGCAGCGGACAAGGTAACTGCCGTCGTAATTACTCCAGTCGTCACTTTGATTTTTATGCGTTACTTCTCCGTTTTTGAAGTTTATCTCCCATGCATGACTTGTGTCGTAGGCATAGAACGTCGATGACCAGAAATAGCTGGCGGGCATATCCGGAAATTCGGAAGCTGGATTGCTTTGTTCATAACTGACGAGAGATGTAAGCTCGTTTATATTCGGCAACCGCCAGTCGCTGTAACCTGCATAAGTCAGATTTTCGCAATACTGAAAAGCTGCCCACCATGTTTTTTGTGAAGGATAAGTTCCCTGCCACATAAATCCGGTTCCTGAATCTTCCACGACACTGTCACCGCCGATAGATGAAGATGTCAGACTGCCGAGCGGCATTTTTTCTCCTTTTACGCACCGTACATATTTGTTGTTGAGTAAGGTGTCTGTTCCTCCGAAATTGAAAGATACTCCGCGTGATGTGCCGCCGTTAGCGTCATAAGCCCAGAACGAACCCGATGTGTCAGGGAAATATGTTGTATCTGTTGCCGGAAAATATTTTCCGTAATCGACGATCGTAAGAAGTTCATGCGTTGTCGGCAGCCGCCATCCGTCATAGCCGCCGTAAACCAGATTGTTGCAGTAATTTTGAGCTGTTGACCGATTAACCGTCTCGTCTGGAACAGTCTGCTGCCACATCAGGCCGGTATTGTTGTCTACAACGATATTTTCGTTTTCCGCGGCAGCTTCTATGCTGAAATTTTGGGGAACGCAGAATCCGTATTCAGAATCTATTCCTGTGCCCTGACCTGTGCAGATGTTGCCGAGTGCCGGGCGATCGGTCGAACATCCTTTTTTTGTTCCCGACCAGTAATAACCGCTTCTGCAGGTGCAGATATATCTGTTCCATGTAAAAGCTTTGCATTCGTTCTCTGCGTTTTCGAAATATGAACAGGGATCGTCGTCGCACGGGGATATACATTTGTTCTGCTGCCAGAAATGATCTTCGATGCAGGTGAAAGTGCATTCCTGTGAGTCCTGAGTGTCGCTGTAAGTGCTTACGTTTGAAGGAACCCAGGCCGAGCCGTCCCAAGTCTGATTTACCGTCGATGCAGAGTTCCATTCAGCATTTTCAGGAATTTCTGTGCAGTCTTCCGTTCTTGAATCCGCTTTGCATTGCGAGTCATTCCAAGTGTAGTTTTCATTGCATTTGAAGCGGCATTCAGTTGTGCTCGGAGTTTTATTATAGGTTGTTGAGCTTTCTTCCGGAATCCACTTTTCCCCGTTCCATGTCTGCAAGTAATAGGGTACGCTGTTCCAGCTTGAATTTGCCGGTTTGTCAGGGCAGACATACTCTTTTGTTTCAGGGTCGCATGATTCTGGAAAAAGAGAAGTCGCCGCCCAGTGTGTATAGTTGGTTTTGCATTTGAACCTGCACTCATTCGTGCTCGGATTTTCATTGTAAATGCTTGTGTTTGAAGGAACCCAGGCAGAGCCGCTCCAAGTCTGTGTAATTGTTGAAACTGTGTTCCACTCTGCATTTTCCGGAATTTGTGTGCAGTTTGCCGTTCTTTGATTGGCCGTACATTGCGAATTTTTCCAACTATAGTTCTCTTTGCACTTGAATACGCACCGAGTCGTGCTTGCACTGTTGCTGAAACTTCCTTCTGTTGAAGGAACCCAGTCTGTGCCGCTCCATGTCTGCGTTATGCTTGAGGCCGTATTCCAGACAGCGTTTTCCGGCAGCCCCTGACATGCGGAAGTTCTTGAGTCTGCGTCACAGGTCAGTGCGGATTCATTCCATGTATAGTTCGTTTTGCAGCCGCAGGAATACCGGGTCGCATTTAAAGCTTTGCACTCACCGTTGGCATTTGCAACGCTTCTGCACACATTGGAATCGCACGGGTTTACACATTGCGAACCGTTCCAGAAATAGTTGTTATTGCACTTGAACCGGCATTCTGCCGAACTCGGATTCGTGTTGTAATTTCCGATAGCTGCCGGAACCCAGTCTGTGCCGTTCCATGTCTGTGTTATACTTGAAGCCGTGTTCCAGTCTGCATTTGCAGGAAGGCCGGAGCAGTTTGCTGTTCTTGTTTCGGCAACGCATTCTGAATTTTTCCATGAGTAGTTCTCTTTGCACTTGAAGCGGCATTCCTTATCGCTTGCTTCTTCGTTGTAGCTTGCAGTCGTTGTTGGAATCCACTCTTCATCGTTCCATGTCTGAGTTATGCTTGAAACAGTGTTCCAGCCTGCATTTTCCGGCAGGCCGGTGCATTCCGCACTCCGCTTTGCGTTGACGCAGGCGGTTCCGTCCCATTCGTAGTTTTCAAAACATTTGAAGCGGCATTCCGCAGAGCTTGCTTCTTCGTTGTAGCTTGCAGTCGTTGTCGGAATCCACTCTTCACTGTTCCAGGTCTGTGTAATTTCTGAAACTGTATTCCAAACAGCTTTATTAGGAAGTTCCTGACAATCCCGTTTTCTTTCAGTTCCTTTTACGATCCTTGTGCAGCGGACATAACGGTAGTTTTCTTTGCCGTCCTGATAGATTCCTGCATTGCTGAAATCGACATACCACGCGCTGGAATCATGGTTTGAAACCGATGTTGCCGACCACAGCTGGTTTATGTCGCCGAGCCTGCTGTAGCTTCCGTCTGATTCCGGAGAACATGCCTGGCAGTTTTCATCCAGACAGCCGCTGTCCGCGCAGGTTTCCG
Source organism: uncultured Spirochaetales bacterium (assembly GCA_902780365.1). Taxonomy (GTDB): domain Bacteria; phylum UBP6; class UBA1177; order UBA1177; family UBA1177; genus UBA1177. The sequence continues at coordinate 5,380 of CACZFE010000036.1, read as the reverse complement.
ACAGATTGCATGATCCGCCTGTGATAGTTCCGGGACAGCTCTGAATCAGATCCCTGAGTTCTTCGATTGTAGGCAGATGCCAGTCTGTCTGTTCGCGTTCCGTCAGATTCTGACAATAATCTTTAGCTTCCTGCCAGTTCATTTTGTTCGAGGTTTTTACAGACCAGATGAAAGAGGAATTCTGCTGATTGTCCGGTTTTTCTTCGGTCGATTTCTCTCCGCACGATGCCAAAATCATGGAAAAGAGACAAATCGGGATAAGTAAACAGATATTTTTCATTTTTCGCCTCCTACCAGTTAAGTGTCAGGTAAATTGAGTTCTCGAGCGGGTTCGCTCCGAAGGATATTTTTGTTTTTTTTGCCTCCTTTTCTTCCTCGAACTCTATGCTGTAAAACACGATTCCTGTTGTTATCAAAGCCGCGCCGAGAGCAACTCCGGCAGCACCGAGAGCCATGAACTTCACTCTGTCATCATCGGCGTTTTTTGCCTTTTTCCTGTATTTTTCGGCTTCTTCAGGAAAAGTGGCGTTGTGGTATCTTTCGGTATATTTGTCGTGCCGGTTCTTTGATTCGCTCATTTCATATAACGAAAATCCGCCTAAACCGCCAAGAACGACTCCCGAAACAAGCGTAGTTGTCGCGATTATCATCCTTTTGCGTTTCGCGAACTGCGCATCTTCCAGCTTTTCGGCCGTTTCATCTTCCTGCTTTTGGGCTTCGATCTCCTTCTTTGTCTCTTCGCTCTGCTGACCGCTGATTTCGTCAAGTGTCCTTGGCGCGGCAGTGAGCGTGAAATAGCCTAAAAGTATGGCGATGATAAAAAAAGTAGTTGAAAATTTAAGTAGTTTCATCGTCTTATCTTCCTTGAATTATTCTTCATTTTCTTCTTTCGGAGCAGGATTCTGTCTGACAGCTTCCTTGAAAATTTTTGGAGCAGCTTCTGCTTTTCCGCCTTTTTCTTCCGGGATTCTCAGGCAGCCCTGGCAGTTTCCCGTCTCGCAGGAAAGCTGGCAGTATCTGAAAGCATCGCTTCTTTCGACAGAAACTTCGTCGTAAATGACAAGCTTAAGGGCGATTCCCTTGACCCACGCCGTTTTTTTACCGTCTTTGTTCTCCTCTTTAAGCATAGTGATGATCATTCCGTCTGCGTTTGAGTTTTGAATCGCATTGAATGCGGCAAGTTTTGCGAGAGGGGAAAGCTTTTCGATTTCAACCGCAGAATTTTTTGAAAATAGGTTGAGTTTCATTCCGCCTGCTTCTTCCAAACTTACAGCCTCTTTTGTTTTGTTGTCGGCCTTTCCCTCGATAAAACCTTGAACCTGAAACCCGATTTCGATCGGGCGCGACCAGACATGCATCGCCTCGGGAGCGAGTTTTGCTTCCTTTGAAACACTCATGGTCGAAATCTGCGAAGCGCATGAGCAGAACATTGTGAAAATAACCGCGACAAGTGTGAATCTGAAAAATCTTTTCATCTTTTCCTCCAATAAAAAATAGTAAAAGTTGCGCTCATAACCTTTATTAAGCGCTTTTCGTAGATGTTTAACACAATGGGTTGGGCATATATCGCCCGAATGCGGATTTTTTGGAGGAATATATTGCCAAATCCCGAAAAATAAGCGATAAAGCCGCGTGTTGGTCTTCTTGGAGGTAATATGACTAAAGTAAACGGAAAGACCGAGGCCGTTACCGGTCTCAATATAGCCGATATAGTTGAAAAATTCGGCTATAATCCTGCAAGAGTGGCGGTAGAACTCAACGGAAACATCGTTCCGAAAGCAAAATACGCAGAAACGGTCGCTGGCGAAAGCGATGTGATCGAGATTGTAAGTTTTGTGGGAGGCGGTTAGATGATCCCTTCAAAAGAAGAGTTCTTCAAGGGCCTTGCGGCAAAACACGGGCTTGAACTTCAGAAAAAATTCGAGGCTGCTTCGGTTGCAGTCTGCGGCGCGGGCGGGCTCGGCTCGAATATCGCTATCGCTCTGGCGAGAGCAGGGGTCGGGCGGCTCAAGATCATCGACTTCGACAAAATCGAGATCACGAATTTGAACCGTCAGCAGTATTTTGCGGACCAGATCGGTTTGTTCAAGGCGCTGGCTTTGAAAGAAAATCTCTCAAAAATCGCTCCTTACTGCGAAGTTACAGCTGAAGTTGCAAAAATTACCGAAGAAAATGCTACAGAACTTCTTAAAGGAATTCCTATAGTCTGCGAAGCTTTCGACAAGGCTGAGGCTAAGGCGATGCTCGTGAATGCAGTCCTTGAAAATATGCCTGAAACTTATCTTGTTTCTGGTTCGGGAATGGCAAGCCTCAACTCAGCCAATCTCATAAAAACGAGGAAAATTACTGACAAATTCTATCTCTGCGGCGATCTCACGAACGATGTCGCGGCAGGAAACGGCCTTTTCGGAGCGAGAGTCCTTGTCTGCGCGGCGCATCAGGCTCACGCGGTGCTCAGGATAATCGCAGGCGAATTTGAAGCATAAGGAGGAAAAATGAACGATTTCGCAAAATTCAAAAAAATCGACGCACACTCTCACATCGGCTTTTTCGGAAGCCCGTTCAATGTCAATTTCGATGCCGGGATGCTGGAAAAACAGATGTCGGACTACAACATCGAAAAAACTATCCTCTGCCCGGCGGCGCACACGCTGAACGAGGAGCTCAACGCCGCTTTCAAAAAGATGCCGGACAAAATAATCCCGCTCTGCTGGGTCAACGCGAATCTCGGTCAGGCGGCTTACGACATGCTTGAGCATTATCTGCGCGACGAGAAGTTTGCCGGAGTCAAGATGCAGCCTCTTTTCGACGCTTTTACAGCCGATTCGCCTATGGTCGATCCGATAATGGAGATCGCGAAGAAATACAATAAACCTGTCTTTATCCACTGCGGTCATCCGCCGTTCTCGCTTCCGTGGCAGATAGGTCTTCTGGCGGAGCGTCATCCCGAAGTGCCGACAGTTATGATCCACATGGGACACGGTCACGGAGTTTATATCGACGGAAGCATCACGATGGCGAAAAAATTCGACAATCTCATGCTTGAATGTTCTGGAATGCCGATGGGCTGCCAGATCAAAAATGCCTACGAAACTGTTGGCAGTGAACGTGTCATGTTCGGTATCGATTCGCCTTTCCACCATCCGACAGTCGAGATCCAGCGCGTCATGTCTTGCGGACTCAGCGACTCCCAGCTTGAAGATGTTTTCTACAACAATGCCGCGAAATTTATGGGGATTAAATAAGTTCTCCGCTGTTTTCTTAACGGTATTCTGAAAAATATTGCCTTTTTTATTTCAGGTGTTATGATGCTGTCAGCTTAGTTTTTTGAAGGTTGAACTGTTTTGGTGAAACTTTATGGAACTTATTGAAAAACTTGAGATTTTGGGTGCTGCTGCAAAGTTTGACGCAAGCTGCTCTTCAAGCGGAAGCGACCGCAGGGGAACCTTCGGCGGTATAGGCAGCGGGCATAAATCGGGTATCTGCCACAGCTGGTCTGCCGACGGAAGGTGCATAAGTCTGCTCAAAGTTCTGTTCACGAACTACTGCATAAACGACTGCGCATACTGCATAAACAGGCGTAGCAACGATGTGAAGAGGGCATCTTTCACTGTTGACGAACTTGTGCAGCTGACGATGAATTTTTACAAACGGAACTACATCGAAGGGCTTTTTCTGAGTTCGGGGATCGTCAAAAATGCCGATTACACGATGGAAAGGATGCTTCTGGTGGCTAAAAAGCTGCGGACTGAGGAGCATTTCAACGGTTATATTCATCTCAAAGTTATTCCGGGAGCAAGCGAAATACTCATCAAAGAGGCCGGCCTCTATGCCGACAGAGTTTCCGTAAATATCGAACTTCCTTCAGAAAAAAGTCTGAAACTACTGACTGAAAAAAGCAGGGATTCGATCATAAAACCGATGGGGGAAATCTGCGGCGATATCATCGAAAACAGGGAAGAGAGGAAAAAAACGAAAAAACTTCCGGTTTTCGCGCCTGCCGGGCAGACAACTCAGCTCATTGTCGGCGCGACGCCGGAAAGCGATTTCAAAATAGTGAAACTGAGCGAGGCTTTCTACAAAAAATTCAGCATGAAAAGGGTCTATTATTCCGCTTTTGTGCCGGTGAATTCCGATAACCGTCTTCCTGTTGTTTCGACTCCGCCGCTTGACCGCGAGCACAGACTTTATCAGGCCGACTGGCTCATGCGTTTTTACGGTTTTCAGGCTGACGAAATCGTTTCTGAGGAGAATCCTTTTCTCTCGGATGAAGTCGATCCTAAGGCGGTCTGGGCGATGCGGAACATGCACCTTTTTCCGCTGGAAGTGAACACTGCCGCGTTCGAAATGATCCTACGCGTTCCGGGAATAGGACGGCAGTCGGCAGTCAGAATAGTTTCGGCACGAAGGAACGGCTCTCTTGATTTCGATGACCTCAAGCGGATAGGCGTGGTTCTGAAGAGGGCCCGCTATTTCATCACCTGCAAAGGAAAAATGATGCCTGACACCGGTCTTGCAGAGAAAACCGTTCTCGAAGCAATGAAATCGACGAGCACGAGGGCCGGTGCCCCCGACCACACGATAGAGCAGCTTTCGCTGTTTTGAAACATGATTTTTCTGTATGACGGCACATTTGAAGGTTTTCTGAGCGCGGTTTTTGATGCGTTTTTAGTTAAGGAAGAAGTCGGAATTGAGAAAAAAAACGGTTTTCAGCCGCGGTTTTTTGCCGAAACACGCGAGGTCGAAACTTCGCCGGAAAAAGCGGAAAGGGTTGCCTCAAAACTTCTGGAAATATGCGGAGAGCGAGGATTTACGGCGATAGTCTATATCTTTCTTTCAGAAGAGGAAAATTGCGAAACTTACGATTTTTATCTGATAAAAGCTGCCTTGAAGAACGGAAAAAAGGCATTCTCGTGTTTTCAGGATGAAAGAATAGCACGAGCAATGATGATGCGTAAAAAAGTGTCGCGTGAATATGACAAAATGCTGGGGCTGCTGCGGTTTTCCGAGCTTTCGTCGGGGATTTTCTATGCTCCGTTTGAACCAGATTTCAACCTTATTCCGCTTCTTGTCCCCCATTTTTACGAGCGTCTTTCGGGATGCAGGTGGATGATTCACGACTTGAAACGCGGAATTGCCGTCTATCATGCGGAAGGAAAAACAGAAAATGTTGAATTTATTGATGAAATGACATCTCACTTGAACATGGAAACACTTTTCGGAAAATCGGAAACCGAGGATTCTTTCGAAAAAATGTGGAAAAACTACTTCAAAATAATCGCGATAGAAAGCCGCATAAATCCTAAACTCCAGCTGCGTTTCGTGTCCTTGTCGGTCGGGTCCCAGTTGTATTCGCCTTCATCCTCGGAATTATAGACCA
>CACZFE010000035.1 GCA_902780365.1 uncultured Spirochaetales bacterium | reverse complement strand
CGTCTGATACCTGCGATAGTCGGCATTCTCGGATCGTCCCAACCTGAAACATACTTCTCGTCAACGAGTTTTTTGAGGAATCTCTTGCTCATTACGGTGTTAGTGAGGTTGAGGCGGGCGAATTCGACCTGCTGAGGCTTCTTTTCGATGCCGATCGCCTCAAGAAACCACTCGTAAAGCGGCCTGTGCGCCTCGAATTCAAGGGTGCATATCGAATGAGTGATCCCTTCGATAGCGTCGCTCTGGCCGTGAGTGAAATCGTAAGTCGGATAAATGCACCACTTGTTGCCGGTCCTGTGGTGGGTGACTTTTCTGATCCTGTACATGACCGGGTCACGCAGCAGAACATTCGGGTGAGCCATGTCGATCTTCGCATCGACGGAGCGGTTTCTCCACGGACTTTCCTTGCCGGCGCCTGTCGCTGTTCCACGGTCGCGGCGCATCTCTTCAAGAGTCTGCTGGCATACGAAAGCTTTTCCTTTTTTTATGAGTTCGACTGCCCATTCGTAAAGCTGGTCGAAGTAACTTGAAGCGTAAAGCACTTTATCAGGTTTGAAACCGAGCCATCTGATATCGTCCTGGATCGAATCGACATACTCGACATCCTCTTTTTCGGGATTCGTGTCGTCGAAACGGAGGTTGCATTTGCCGCCATAGATCTTAGCCAAGCCGAAGTTGAGACATATTGATTTCGCGTGTCCGATATGCAGGTATCCGTTCGGCTCCGGCGGAAAACGGGTCTGGATCTCTTTGTGTTTGCCGCTCGCCAGATCGGCATCGATGATGGCGCGGATGAAGTTTACTGAGCTCTTTTCTTCCTGATTCTGGATTTCATTGATTTTTTCGTTCATTTTTTACCTCAAAAAAAGAATCTGCCGCATGCGGCAAAAAATTTCAGGGGCAAATTATATCCGCTCTCGTTCCGCGGTCAATTTTAAATTGTAGGATAAAAAATAAATGTTGTGCTGAATAAAACTTGAAAAAAAAACAAAAGTCGGTTTAATACTCGCAGTTTTTTTTCAGAGTGATTGTTGGAGGAGAGATTGAAAAAGAAAATTTTTATGCTCGCTTTGATGATTTCTTTTATACTTCCGGCCTATGCCGACACAGTTTTTTTCATGAAACCTGTCACGAAAGAAATCGAAAAATCAGACGCTAACAAAATCATCAAAAATCTTGAGGCTAACGTTAAATCGAAGCTCAATTCGGTAAGCTATCAGGATGTTTCCAAGGCAAAACTCAAAAAATTCGGCAAATGCGGAATGAAACCTGAATGCTGGTCCGAAAACGCAGGCGACGAGGATTTCCAGTATGTCCTTCTTTCACTCATCAGCATGAACGAAGACGAAGAAGTCACCGTCAGACTTGTTCTCATCAACATTGAAGACGAAGAAGTTGTCGATGACGAGTCAAAAACTTACGACTATGCCGATGACGCAAACGATAAGGCTATTTTCGCACAGATCAGAAAGCTCTCCGCTTTCGGCGACATAAAAGGCGGTTCCAAAAGCAAATCCGCTGACAAGGAAAGAAAGAAAAGAGAGCGCGAGCTTGAAGAAAAAAGAAAAGAAGAAGAGCGTCTCGCCAAAGAACGCGAAAAGAAAAAACGTCTTGAAGAAGAAAGACAGAGAAGAGAAGAAGAGGAGGAAATAGCACGTCTCGAAAAAGAGAGAGCAAGAAGGGAATCCGAGAAGAAAAAAGAACAGGCAAGCAAAAAGAAATCTCTCAAAGACAACGCAGAGAAACTTGAAAGAGTCCGCGAACTTGTTCTTGAAATGTGCTCTCAGGGCAAATACAACGCTGCTATCAAAGCTATTACCAGCGAAAAAGTCAGCAGTCTGAAGTGCGAGTGCGAAGAAGACGCGAAAATCCATGCTCTCAAAACCCAGCTCCTCAACTTCAACAATGTCCGTGAACAGATCCTCAAAGGTGTAGAAGTAAAGAATTCATCGCTTATCCTCGACAACATCGAAGCAGCTAAAGCTCTTGACGAATCGATCGTTGAAGGCGGAACCGAATTCTCGCAGAAAGTCGACAAATACGCCGCTACAGGCTGGCTTGCACGCGGAAAAGAGATGGAAAAGGCAAACAAATATGTCGAAGCAAACGAAGCTTATGAAAAATGCGCAGAAATCGATCCCGAAAAGACCGAGTGCAGCGACTGGCTCAATTCAAAAGACAAAATCGTCAAAGCCATCTACGACAAAGCGAATGTAATGAAGAACTTCAACCCGACAAAGGCAAAAGAACTTCTCCGTTCCATCCTTAAAATCGTAACCGCAGAAAACGAACATTACAAAAAAGCTGAACAAGATCTCCAGCAGCTTGAATACTAAGCACTTTTCAACATTTTCATTCTTTTTTTTCATTGTAACACAACTACTTGTCTCATGCAGTTCCGAAGATTCTTTTGTTGTATGCAGAGTTTCTGAATACGACTGCGACTACCAGCATAAAACGAACGGAATCATAAGTGTTACGAAAGGGAGCAGCCGCAGACACTATATACTTACTGAAAAAGGGATGAAACAGGCGAAAATAGAAGAAGGCGAGCCTATAGCGTTCAATCCTGAAACCGGAACAGCCGTTGTAAAGCAAGTCACCGATTCCACGATAGACGTTTTCGCCGTCGATACAAGGAACGGAAAGATGCTTTCTTCTGAAATTTCGCTGAAACCGAAGATGACAGGCAAAGACGGAAAAACTTTTTTCGCCGTTCCGACACTGCTCAGCGCATGCTCCATGAATAACGGCACGATAGTTCTGCTGATAAACTATGAAAAGCCTGCATTAATCGATTCAGGAGCGGCATCGGAAAGCTACGATTTTTTATATGTCTACGAAAAAGGCGATGTGAAAAAGCTTAAAAAATATATGTTCCCTTACGACGAGGAACCTGAAAGCGGAACTGAAGAAAAAGCAAATCAATATTTTTGGGAAGAACCTAAAAAAATTCAGTGCGGCGAAAAAAACATCTACGTTTTTTCCGAAAGGAACTACGCAAGCGGAGACCTTTTATTCTACAATCCGCAAGCCACATGGATTCTGGACAAAATAGACCTCGGGAATGATAAGGAAATAAAAATCTCCACTCTTGCCTTTATCGCATACGACAACATCCTGCTGAACAATTACTCGGAAAAGGAAAACTCCGTTTACAGTGTCACGCAATCTTCGGGAAAAGAAAAAGAAACTGCGGAACTGCGGATCCTCAGACCGGATGAAGACGGAGAGAACCCCGAAGAACCTTTGGAAAAGGAAGGCGGGGATTTTCTGTTCTCCGAAACTTCCGACGGAAAACCACTGGTATTTTTTCTCAAAACAAGAAGTCATCTGGAAGAACAGAGAATCGAACTTCTGCCGTTCTAACTCTAAGAAAAAAGCAGTTTTTCAGCGTTTTCTCTGAAGTGAGACCAGTCAAAAAAAGCTGCTCTTTCAGAAACTTCATCACGAAGGGAAAAATCGGGCTTTTCGGAAAATTTTTTAATAAAATCAAAGAGTTTACCTTCTTCATAAAACAATTTCCCGAACTTTTCGGGCGGAAAAATTTCGGGGTAGCTCAATCTTTCCGGCAGAACCGGAATAACTCCCGCCGAAGCGGCTTCAAGAACGCTTATTCCGAAAAATTCGTGCTTTGAAGTTACCGGAAGGATATCGCAACTTGCGACAAGTTTTTTGTATTCTTCATAATTTTCGGCGTAACCGAATGAAATTATCTCGTCCTTCAGTTTTTCGCGCGCCACTCCAAAAATTTCAGGCAATATTGATTTTTCTTCACCCAAAACGACAAGCTGAAACTTTATTCCCGCTTCTTTCAAACGAAACAAGGTCTCGAAAAAAGCAACAGGGTCTTTGTCGTATTCCCAGCGGTGATTCCACAGTATTTTCAAGATGTTATCTTTTTTGATCTCCGATTTTTCAATCATGTTCACACCGGGATAAAGAACTTTCGATTTTTTGTAGATCTCATCGATTTTATGCGTCAGCCTGCTATCGGGAAACGAGCGGAGAAAACTTTCCAAAGCCGAAAAAAAGCTATTCTTATTGAACTCCGAATTGAAAAGCGCGATATCCGAAACAAGCGCCGAAGTGAAATTTATAAAAGCGTAGTGCATGTCTGTTCTTGAAGGCTCTTTGTCGTTTTCCGACCACGGATAGGCAAGCTGGTTCTCGTGAAAGTATGTCACAAAACGCGCACCGGGCATTTCCGGCAGCAGAAGCGACTTCAGAAGTGCGGTATCAGTCAGCGATGAAACAATAATCGTGTCAAATTCCGTTCCGCTTTTTTCGGTCATCTCCGCGAAAGTGACGGCCGAACCGTGCATACGCCACTTCCAATGTCTGCCGGGAAGCGTGAAAAGCTGGATATTGTCAGGAAAACATCTTTTGAAACCGTCTGCGAAATATTTGTGGCTGCCTGAATAATAAGGCTCAAGAAAAGCGAGCATCACTCCTCTTTCGACTTGCCGGAAGGCTCCACTGTCACTCCGAGAGTCCTGTCATTGTAAAAATCTGAATCTTTGTAACGCACGACAACTTCGTCGATCACGATTTTAATCATGGCAAAAAGCGGAACAGCCGTAAGAACGCCGAGGAAACCTCCGATTTCAGCACCTGCAAAAAGGGCGATGATGACAAAAACGGGATTAACATTCACCTTCTTTCCGACAATGTTGGGAGTTATGAAAATCGTGTCGCATACCTGGATTATCACGAAAATAACAAGGACTTTGAGCATTCCTACCGCTCCGCCGCTGATGAGCGCGAGAACAAGCGAAATCAGAATGCCGGTAAAAAGTCCGACGTAAGGAACAAAGCAGAGAGCTCCGATCATTATTCCGAGATTTCCGCCGCCCTTAATTCCGGAGACCGTGAAAAGAACGGCATAAAGCGCGCCGAGAACTATGCAGACTGTGAGCTGACCGCGTATAAAACCGGAGAAAATCTTGTCGAATTTGACGATCCACTCTTTCGCCGAAGGCTGGATTTTAGGCGGAACAAGCGAAAAAAGAGCCGCGTTTATAGCCTGGAAACGGGAACTTACGAAAAATGTGATGACAACAAAAATCAAAGTGTCGAAGAGAAGCGAAATAATCGAGGATGTCTGCGTCCAGATCACGGAAAGCGTTTTGGAAATGAACGTTGAAAGCGAAGCGGCATGCGTTCCTATCGCTGAAACAAGATCCTCCTGAGTCACAAGCTCGCTCAAGTCTATCCCGAATCTGTCAGCCTGAGTATTGGCAAGTTCCCAGAGCGACGCCATCGCCGGCCGCATATCGACATTGCCGAGCTGAAGCACGATTTCGGGAAGTATCGCGAGAAGAAGCACTGCAACGACAAGAGCTATCAGCACAATTGAAAGGATCGTCGTGAATGTGCGCGGGATCTTCAGTTTTTTTGAGAAAAAAGCGACTATCGGTTCGATCGCATCAGCCGTGATGAAAGCCGCGATAAGAATTGAAGCCATCGTCGGCGCATAGACAAAAGCAAGAACAAAAAGTGCGAGAAGAAGAAGCGGGATCCACCCTTTTTTGTCGAACAAAAATCTGTTTATCTTTTCTTTCGTGATCATGAGACCTCCTAAAAAACCGAAAAATTTTAAATATAAAAAAATAAAAGTCCATAAATCGCACAATTTTGACATAAAACAACTATCGTGCTAAAAATATTGGTTTTGGGAGGAGTTGTTTATGAAATTGCTCTTGATTTCCGACACGCACGGCGAAATGCCGCTGAATATGAAAGATCTGGAGTTTGATGCTGTGCTGCACGCCGGAGACATAGGAGATGCCGCTTTTTTCAGATCGCTTGACGCGGCTGCAGGAGAAAAAAACCTTTATGCCGTTTACGGCAACACCGATTTTGTCCTTTCAGGCTGTCTGCCGGAAAATATTTCTGCAAATATCGGCGGTATGAATTTTTTCCTTGTCCACAATCTGACCGCTCCGCACAGGATCATGCCTGAAAATGAAAGTGAAATGAAGCGCTCGAACGCTGAAATAGTTGTTTTCGGCCACACCCACATGCCTCTTGCCGAAGAGCGCGGCGGAAGGATCTTCATCAATCCGGGTTCTCTCGGAAAAACCGGACTCACCGGGCACCGTTCGTTCGCGACACTGGAAACCTCGACTTCGGGAGAAGTGGATGTAGAGATTTTCGATATTGACTCAAAAGAGACTTTTGTTTCAAAAAAATTTAATAAAATCAATGGTTTATTTAAGGAGATCTAAAAAAATGAAAAACCGTTCATGGTTGATTTTCGTAGTTTTTTCACTTTTTTTCATCATTTCGTGCGGCGGTGATGAAAACACTTCCGTTCAGGAAGATGCTGATGATGCTGACAGTGAGAATATTGCAGTGTCAATAAGAGCCGCAGGGGACGGAAGCTGCACCGGTATGCAGATCGACTGTCTCAGCCAGCAGCTTGCAGCCGTTTCTTTCCAGATCAAAAACGGAGAGGGCGAAACAGTTTTCCAGAAATCTGTTGAAAGAAAGGAACTGGCTGACAAAAACGTCAAACTGACAGGAATAAAAAATACTGAAAACGCGACTCTGATCGTCTCTGTTTTCGGAATGAACGAATCCGGTGTCGCAGACCTCAACACGCCGAAGTGGGAAGGAAAAGCCTCAGGACTCAAATTCGAAAAAGGAAAAACCACCTCGGTTACAGTTCTTCTTTATCCTAAAAGTGTCCAAAGTCAGGAACTCACAATGCCTGAAGAGCTGACAATAGCAAGATTCGGGCACACTTCGACAGTTCTTGCAGACGGCAGACTGCTTATTGCAGGCGGATTCACAATGTGTTCATCCCTTGGCAAATGCCCCGCTTCCGAAACTGTGGAAATCATAGATTTCGAGTCCGGCAAAACCGAACTGCTCACCAACATGACTGAAAAAAGAGCGATGCACACAGCTATAGCCCTGAATGACGGAAGCGTTCTTTTTATCGGAGGAATCCAGACACTTGACATCAACTGGCAGGAAACTCCTTTTGAAGGATTCCCGCTTATGCGCTACACTCCGTCGACGGCAGCGGTAAAAATCGAGAAATATATGCCGCCCTACCCGAAACACAACATGAAAGAAAACGGTTTCGGCTCGCCCGTAGCCAATATTTCGGAACCGGTAGCCACCCCGTCGAATGTTCCTTTCTCAGCGTTCCAGAGTGTTCTTGCAGAAAGAATATCGGATAGCGAAATCGCTGTATTTTTAGTAGGCGGACTTGACGAAAACGGCGTTCCGTCAAAAAAATCTTATAAATTCATTATCACCGAAACTGAAGAAGGAACAGTTTCTGCCGGCGAAATCTCAGAACTTGCCGAAAGTTCCGAACCCATGCTTCTTCCGGCACTTGCATACAGCAACGGCTCTCTGATTGCAGCCGGAGGAAGACCTGCTGGTTCAGAACACGCAGCATCTGTCATATCCGAAAGCGGAAGCGAGGATTTCGGATCCGCAGAAGACAACATTTTCTTCATGCAAAGTATCGCTGCTAACGGGAATCTCTACACTTTCGGAGGCTACGAAACCGACAGCAAAACAAAATCTTTCATAACCAGCAAACACAAACTCGATGAAAACGGAGATGAAATGCTGGACGCTCAGGGCAATCCGATTACCGAAACGCGCCTTAACAGAAACAGAAAATGGGACATTGCCGGAAAATCGGTAACCACGGCAAAAGACCTGCTTCTTTCGCATGACACCAACGTTATTTTCCCGGGAACCGCTTACGACCGTAAAAACAACAGATTCCTTATAATCGGCGGAACAAACGCCCACAACATCTATCAGGCGATAAATGTTGACTCACTTTCCCTTTACGACAAACCGACGACTCATATTATGAGCAACGAACAGAGAATAATGCCTTCCGCAGCAATAATTCCGGCAGGCGTTATCGGCGACAATCCTGTCATCGTGATCACCGGCGGTACAAATGCCCTTAACAACACCGGCTCCGCTGTAAAAACCGTCAAAATCAACAACCTCTGATCCGCATTCCCTTTAAACTTGTTTTTATTATATATATCTCTATAATTTCGCGTTTAAAATTTGTTCCATCCTAATTTGGCGGCAGGTAAAAATGAGAAATTTAATTCCTGATTTAAAGCAACTGGGTTATTTTGAGATCAATTCTGACAAAAAATCCGGATCTGTGGACGCTTCGGTCATGTTCGTGGACATATCTGGTTTTACAAACATGACAAGAAAGCTCATGTCGCGGGGCAGTGACGGCGCGGAAACCCTTTCGGTCTTTATGAACACGATATTCAATCCGCTTATCGAGGCAGTGTACAACCAGAACGGCTTTATCCTCAACTTCGCAGGTGATGCCTTCACCGCTGTTTTCAAAAGCGATAACGGCAGACGTGCGATCACGGCCGCATTCACAATCCACCGCTTTTTCACTGAAAATCCTTCGCTCTACCATCGCGGCGAGGCTTTTAAAATTTCGGCAAAAGCAGGAATTTCAATAGGAAAATTCAACTGGATCGCTGCAAAAGGCGAGGAAAACTTAAGACACTTCCTCTTTTTCGGAGACGTCGTTGACGAGGCTGCCGAAGCTGAACACCACTGCCAGGCGAACGACATCTGCATAAATGACAAAGTCTATGCGATTCTCAAAAAGGACTGCGTGACACACATCAAGGAAGGAGCTTACTTCGTTGACGAACTTCTCGCTCCGGCCGAAGTTGCTCCGGCAGCGACAGAGCCAAAGATAGAAGAGCTTGAAATATTCATTCCGCGCACTGTTATCGAACAGGAAATACCGGGAGAGTTCCGCGAAGTTGTTTCGCTTTTTATATCCTACAAAATTTCGAAAGAGATGGCCGAAATCGAAAAAATGCTTGAATATTTAGCAAGTTACGTTCAGAAATACGGCGGCTATATAAGCGGTTTCGACTTCGGCGACAAAGGCGCGACTCTTCTCGCTCTTTTCGGTGCTCCGGTAAGCTACGAGGACAACCTGGAACGTGCCATCGACTGCGTCGCAGAAATCAGGAAAAACTGTACTACCGAGCTTAGAAGCGGCATAACGCAGGGTGTCGTCTATGCCGGATTCGTCGGCAGTCCGAAACGTGCGGCATACACTGCTTTGGGCGACAACGTAAACCTTTCCGCCAGGATCATGATGAAAACTCCTTACGGTTTCGACTGGATCGCAGGGAAGGCGGCTGAAAAGGCGAAAAACGTTTTTGCACTCGAAAGCAAAGGCGAGTTCGCGTTCAAGGGAATTGACGTTCCGATCGAAGTCTTCGAGATCCAGGGGCATCTCAAAGTCGAAGAGGAGGCTTCATTCTCGACAGCTTTCACCGGCAGAACTGAAGAACTCAGAATACTTTCCGAGGCATGCAGCAAATGCCGTGAGAACAAAAAACTCTACGCAACCACGATCTACGGCGAGGCCGGCATCGGAAAATCACGTCTGATTTACGAGATAAGGAAGAAATACGGCAGTGATTTCAAGGTTTTCACACTGAAGACCGACACGATCCTGCGTCAGTCGATGAACATGTTTACGAACTTCTTTCATACGCTTTTCAATCAGAATGAAAACGCTTCGTCGGATGAGAATTTTGCCGCCTTTGAAAAAGTCTGGAACACTTTTTCAACCGAAATCACAAATAAAAAAGAGGCTTTTGAGGCCGCGAGACCTTACATTGAAGCACTTTCAGGCATAATCCGTGCAGGTTCGGTCTATGGAATGCTCGATGCGAAGAACAGATACGAGAACACGATATACGCGGTCTGCGAATTTTTTGTCGCAATCGCCGAAACCAGGCCGCTGATGCTGGTCATGGACGATATGCTGACGGTCGACATAGATTCCGTGGCGATAATCAGGGCTTTGGTAAAGGCTCTCGACGAATATCCCGTCACTCTCTACATAATGTCACGCCTCAACGATGACGGCACAAAACCCGAGATCCTCGCTTCGGGCGACGGACGCTTTCAGGAGCTCGTCATCGACAAAATGCAGAAAAACGAGATCCCGATGCTGGTAAAAAACATTCTCGGAGAAAAAGGGAACCGCGAACTCAACGACTTCGTATTTTCCCGCACCGATGGCAACCCGTTCTTCATCGAGCAGCTGGTTCTCTTCATGAAAGACAAGAAATATATCCAGAATACCGGAAAGCACTATGCTCTCACCAGCAAGAAGACCGAAGTCCCCAGCGGCGTCAACTCGCTTCTCGTCAGCCGTCTCGACAGACTTTCACTGCACCTCAAGGACCTTGTTTTTCGTGCTTCGGTCATGGGAAACAACATCGATCTTCTTGTCCTGAATGACATTGCTCAGGAACAGGACAAACAGAACATTCCGGATCTGCTCAAAGAGGGTGTCGATGAACTCGTCTGGAACGAGGCTTCTTCTCTGCTCTACTCGTTCAGGCACGCTCTTCTGCGCGATGCGGCATACTCGATGCAGCTCAAGGCCCGCCTGAAAGAAATCCACAGGAAAGTCGCCAACGCCATCGAAAAAAACTACAAAGATGAGGAAAAATTCTTCTCAACGCTCGCCTTCCACTACGAAAAAGCTGAAGATACAGACAAGGAAACTTTTTACCTCAAAAAAGCTGCTGCTTACGCTAAATCGCAGTATCACAACCAGGAGGCCGAGAAAATGTATGAAAAACTTTTGAACGTTCTCAAGGACGAAGCCGAGCGCATCAAGATCGGTCACAGCCTCGCCAATGTTTACAAAATCGAAGGAAAATGGGATCTTGCCGAGAAGATGTTCAAAGAAAGTCTCGAACTTTCAGAGAAGATCGGCGATGATCTTCTTATCGCTATAAGTATGAAGGAACTTGCCAACATGATGCTCGAAAAAGGGCGTTACGACGAGGCTTCACCGCTTCTGGACAAGGCTGACGAGCTTTACGAAAAACTTGACGACACAAAAGGCAAATGCGATATCGAAGGATTCCGCGGACTTATCCACTACTACAAAGGCGAACTTGACGACGCAGTAGAACACTTCACCGAAAAGCTCCGTCTTGCGGAAATTATCGACGATAAAACGGCGAAAGCCCTCTCCTACCGCTACATGGGCGGAGTCGCTTACTACCGCGGAGACTACGGGAACGCACTTCAGCACTACAAAAACCAGCTGAAAATTTCCAAAGAGAACAAAAACCTGCTCGATGTTGCAGTCGCCGAAAACAACATCGGTCTTGTATATTCCTACCTCAACGACTTCAAAAACGCTGCAAAATTCTACAGACGCGCCCTCGAGACCTACAAAAAAGTCGGTATCAGACAGTACATCTGCTACACTTCGAACAACCTCGGAGAACTCAAATACTGGCTCGGCGAATACGACGAGGCGAAATCGCTTATCGAAGACCAGCTTGCAATCGCTACTGAACTCGGGATCCGCAGACATATCGCCCTCGCCCACCTTATTCTCGGCAACATCGCGAAAAAAGAACTCGAGTACGAAAAATCCGAGGAGCATTACCTTCAGGCGATCGCCATAGCCAAAGAACTTAACGCAAACAATATCCTTTGCGAATTCCTCTTTGAATACGCGGATCTGCTTTTCCGCACAAAAAGGTACGACAAAGCTATGGAACTCAGCAAGGAAGCCGGCAAGATAATCGTCGAAGTCAACCGCAAGGATCTAGAGTTAAAGAATCTCCTTTTCCAATGGAAAATCATCTCGCTGAAAGATCCGGAAAAGGCGATCGAAGGAATCCAAAACATGATAACCGACGATCTTACAGGTGAAATTTTGGCAGGCACCAAAGTAGGCCTCTTCGATTTGACGCACGAAGAACGTTACCGCAAAGAAGCTATAGAAATTATAGAATCACTTTACGCGACAGCACCGAAGAAATTCTACAAAGAGACCCTGGATCATTTGAGAGCAAAATAAGTTATATATCTGATTTTATTATCTGAAAATGGTACGTTTCTACACAGCCGTACCTTTTTTCAGATATTTTTTACAAAGAATTCCTTTATTTTTTCAGAAACAAAAACGACTTCTTCAGCATTTAAATGCTCCCCTATCGGAAGAGAAAGAAGAGTATGAGACTCTTTGACTGCGCGGTAATCCGAGCAATAACTGATGTGATCTGCAAAGGCAGGCTGTTCAGGCAGGGAATGAGGATAATGGATTCCGGTCTCGATGCCGCAATTTTTCAAATATTCCCGCAGGTTATCCCGTTTTTCGGTTTTGATGACAAAAAGGTGCCAAGCATCCAGAGTTTCAGGATGAATTTCAGGAAGGACTATTTCCGAAACACCTGAAAGCTGCTCAATATACATTTTTGCGACACGGTTTCTCGTTTCGACCCACTCGTCCAGATGTTTCAGCTTGACATTCAGAACCGCCGCCTGAAGAGTGTCCATTCTTGAATTTATGCCGGCAAACTCGTGAAA
>CACZFE010000034.1 GCA_902780365.1 uncultured Spirochaetales bacterium | reverse complement strand
AGTAGCTGTTCTCGCCCATATTTTCGACATACCATTTTATCAGCGGCATGTATTTTCCGACAAAATCTTTCGTGAAGCGGTACATATTGACGGTCTTTCTCGTGTCCGTGTAGTCGAAGCCTTCGCCCTGCCACTTGCCGAGAACAAGTTCGACCGCCTTGTCGCCATCGACCCTGACCACGCTTCCGTCCATGGTTTCAGGGTTGAACGGGCTCACGAGTATGCTGCACTCCCCTTTTCCTGTGATCAGTTTTTCAAGCATTTCTTTGTGGTAGTAAATGTCGCATTCAAGCATCAGCATCTCGTCGTCGCAGAAAGAAGCCGCGTTGTAAAGGCTCACGATGTTGTTCGTTTCGAGATAGCGGGCATTTTCGTAGTAGCTTATCTTCGCTCCGTTCCATTCGTTCCCGATATGCTCGCGGATGTAATCGGCCATGTGTCCCACAACGATGCCGATATCGGTGATCCCAAGCGCGGTCAGATTGTTGAGAGCGTTCACAAGCAAAGGCGTTCCGTTCACTTCGACCATCGATTTCGGGATCGTGTTAGTTACAGGCTGAAGCCGTTTTCCGAACCCTGCCGCCAGAATAAGTGCTTTCATGCCGACCTCGCTATTTAAGTGAGACTTCAATCTCGTTTTTTACAAAATCATACATTTCGGGGTTAGAAGCAATTATCGTTTTGCCCAGAATGTAGTTGTCCCCGCCCGAAAACTCGGTCACAACTCCGCCAGCCTCCTTCACGATCAGCGAGCCTGCCGCTACATCCCACGGAGAAAGCCCAGCCTCGTAGAAAAACGCAAATTTTCCGCACGCCGTATAGACCAGATCGGTCACAGCCGAACCGAGACGCCTCATTGCGCGGGTCTTCTGGACCATATTGCAGAAAACGGGCAAAGTTCCCGTCCCGCCGTGCTGCGTTATGTCGGCAAAACCTGTCGCCCCGACGCAGTTTATTGCCGAAGAGTCGCTGTTGACGCTGATTTTTCCGCCGTTAAGCCACGCTCCTTTTCCCGCTTCGGCACTGAACATCTCGTTTGTAACCGGCAGAAAGCATACAGCCAGATCTACCTTTTCGCCGTCGAAGTGCGCGATCGATATCGCAAACGGGGCGATTCCCGCCACGAAATTGGTCGTTCCGTCGATCGGATCGACTATCCAGCAAGGCTTAGACAGTCCGGTCTTCGGATTAAATTCTTCGCTTAAAAAATCAATATTATCAACCGTTTTCAACTTTTCAAGAAGCATTTTCTCGACTGTGATGTCGGCTTCTGTTACAAGATCGCACTTTGACTTGAAAGATTTTTTAAGCTCCGGCGAGCAAAAAAATTTTTTTGCGATATTTCCGGCCGATTCCGCGATTTTTATGACTTGAGAAAGCCTGTCAGAGTGAGTGTTCACGCAGCTTTTCCATAGAATTGAGTATAACGCCCTGAAGATAGGAATTTTCCTCTTCAGTCAGATTTCCTTTCGTTTTTTCGTCATGTTTTTTGAGAAGCCCGATGTTGAATTTCGCGATTTCGAGGTTCTCGTTCATTCCGCCGACGCCTTTGACTTTGATTTCTCCGAGATTCAGAAGAACCGCCGAATAAACCGAAGAAACAAGACTTTCAAACGAAGGATTGACGATGGATGAAAGTTCGGAACTGGTTTCTTTTTCCATATTTTCCTCTAATAATTTCTTTTGATGCCTGCTTCTTTGATAAGAGCAGCTTCGTCGATCGTGTCGTATTCGGTGCACTCTTCAAGGCTTTCGAGATATTTTTTGTATTCCGCTTCGGTTATTTCACCGCTTTTCAGCTTTCTTTCGTAGGTCCTTGTGTCAATTTCCGGCATAACAGCCTTATTTTCTTTAGTTTCTTTAGTCATTGTATCCTCCTTTACTGAAAATTAACATCCAAAGTAGCTCCGTTGCTGCCGCCGCCCGAGCATTTTCCTAATCCGCAGACTACACCGGCTACAACACCGCCTGCAACAACAACACCGACAACTGTCCAGAGCCACCATTCCTTATAGACCGGTTTCTTTTCCTTATCGTCGTTGTCTGCATTTTCAGCCGGAGCTTTTTCGGCAAGACCGAGCATTTCAGCCTCTTCCATAAGCAGATCCGATATGGGCTTGTATTCGTAAGGATCATCGACAAGAGCCTTGTTGAACTGCTGGAGCGAAGCCGATTTGGAAGCATCGCCCTTTTCAGGAAGGTCGAAAACCGCTTCCGTTTTTTTGAATTCCTTCTTGTCGCAGTCGATCATATAGCCCTGATATTTGAGCCTTTCGTCCGCACCAAGCGACGCCTTGACGACAAAAACACTGTTGAGACCGTTGTCCTCTGCAAGATCTGTAGCCTTGCGGATCATTCCGACACTGCCGAAATCGGATTTCATAGCATCTTCAAGCTCTGCGACAGCTGAAGCTGAAGTATTTTTTCTCAGTGTTTCATCGATAGAAACAGTCTTGTCTCCGCGAACCGTCACTTTGCCGCCGGCATCACGGAAACCGTTCTTGTGTATGCGGTAATAATGCTTTCCGCTGCTGATGCCGCGAAGGATAACAGGGGTCATTCCGGCGATCTTACCGTCTATGAAAACAAGAGCTCCGTCTTCGTTGCACTGGACTCTGACAGAACCTTTGCCAGCATCCTTCATATCATTTTTAGCATCATCAAAAGCGGATATTATTTCATCGGAAAAAGCAGGATCGTCCGGTGTTTTGCCAGGATTCATCGAAATATAAGCCGAAAAATAGGACTCAGCCTGTTCATCTTCGTCAAGAAGCTTGTTGCTTGCGCCGAGATAGAAAAGGACTTCGCTGAGAAGAGTCGTGTCGCCGACTTTTTCGATATTGTCCTCGATGTATTTGAGAGCCGACTTGAACTTTTCTATCGCCTCTTCGATGCCGAGATCGTTATAAAGATTTTTTCCCTCTTCGAAATCCCTTTTCGCGCTTTTCATCCACGAAGACGACGAACCGAAAAGAACTGATTCGGTTCCGACATAGTCGTAATCCTTTGATTCGGCAAGGTGTGAAGCAGTTTCTGCAGCAACATGCGAAGCCGTTTTCGCGGTGTGCGAGTCTTCGAACATATAAACTGCCATGATTTTTTTGCCGGTCGAAGTGTAATCTTCCGACTCCTCCGCAGCCTTTGAAGCGCGTTTCGGAGCAGGAGCATCTTCCTCATCTTCTTCAGAATCTTCGGAACTTTCCTCTTCGTCTTCTTCCGATTTTTTATCGGATTCCTCTTCATCCTCGCTGTCTTCAAGCCCCAGGTCAAGCTCGTCAAGCTCGAAACCGTCGTCCGCACGAAGTTCCGCAAGCGACACTCCCGCAGGAGTCAGCGAAAGGAAAGTAAAAGATACAAGCACTAAATAAGCAATTGTGAATCTCATTTTGTATTCCTCAAAACATCAAAAAAACCGCTTGTCTATACTTAAAAAATTTAAAGAGTCAAAATAAAACTGACACATCAAAATTTTTTTCTATAATCTCCTGTTTTTTTGTTTTGAAGGTGCGGCAAAAATGACTGATATCGGATCTATAGAACACAGAAAGGCGGCGGAAGACGACAGGTTTTTCCACGATGAAAGCAAAATCGGCGGCGGTCACGCCGAAGAGATATTTTTCCCTGAAAACGAAGCTGAGATATCGGACATTCTCAAATTCTGCGCCGAAAAAAAGCTGAAAGCGACTGTCGCTGGCGGAAGCACCGGGATCACAGGGGCTGCGGTCCCATTCGGCGGCATTGTGATCTCAATGGAAAAATTTAATAAAATCACCGGTTTAGGCTTTGAAAAAGATAGATTTTTCCTCAAAGTCGGATCTGCCGTAACACTTTCAAAAATCGCCGAAACTTTAAGAACGAAAGACACTTCCGGTTTTGCCGAACTCACCGAAAACGCCGTCAGTCTCTTCGAAACCTCGCAGACTCAGTGGCAGTATCCGGTAGATCCTACCGAAATGAGCGCACAGATAGGCGGCACGGCGGCAACGAACGCGAGCGGAGCCGCGACATACAGATTCGGCCCGACAAGAAACTGGATAAAATCGCTGACAGTCGTCCTTCCCGACGGAACAGTACAGAAAATAGAGCGCGGAAAATGTTTTACGGACGGATCGGGGAACTTTGATTTTGCCGGGAAAAAGTTCGCGCGCCCCGGCTACGAAATGCCTCACTGCAAAAACGCGGCAGGGCTTTATTCAAAGCAAGGCATGGATATCATTGATCTTTTCATAGGTTCTGAAGGAATTTTGGGAGTGATTTCGGAACTTGAGATCTGGCTTGAGAAAAAAGAACCGGCACTCAGCGTAGTCCAGTTTTTCTCTTCCGACGACGAAGCTCTTTCATTCGTAAAAAAACTGAAAAAAAGCGCTTTGGAGCCCGATTTCATCGAATTTATCGGAAAATCGGGGCTTGACCTCATAAAAACGAGGATCGAAAGCGGCTGCATGAGCCTCGATGTCCCTGAATTCGGAAAAAACTGCAATTCCGCGGTATTTTTCGACATCCACATCGACAGAAACAACATTCCCGCTCTCCGGAAAGAGATCCGCGGACTTACGGAACACACGGAAAACTCGTGGTGCGCGTGGGAAAACTGCGAAATCGAGCGGATAAAGGCTTTCCGCCACGCCGTTCCCGAAAGCGTCAACGCGACTATCGCCGAAATAAAGAAAAAATACCCGCTCGTCCACAAATTAGGCACAGACTTCGCAGTTGCCGACGACAAATTTGACGAACTTGCGGCGTTTTACCGCGAAACTCTCGAAAAAAGCGCTCTCAAACACGCGGTTTTCGGCCACATCGGCAACAACCACCTTCACATAAACATGCTGCCCGCAAACTATGAAGAGCTCGAAAAAGCCAAAGAGACTTACGCTCTCATGGCGAAAAAAGCGCTTGAACTCAAAGGGACCGTCTCGGCGGAACACGGGATCGGAAAAATCAAGCACAAATACCTTGAAATGATGTTCGGAACAAAGGGGATCGACGAAATGAGAAGGATAAAAAGGATTTTCGATCCCGATTTGGTCTTAAATAACGGAAATATGTTCGAAATCAACTAGCATGATACATTTAGTCAGAGAAAAACTTAATATTTCAGGCGACTTGCTTATCCCGGAAGAGGAAGACCTGCACTACCTTGTGAAAGTGCGCAGGATCCGCGGCAAAGAGAAAGTTTCCTTCGCCTCCGACGGCACTGTATACGAGACCGAATGTGAAATCTCAGACAAAGGAGCTGTATTTAAAATAATCAATAAATACAGCGAGTTACAAAACAAGCCGAAACTTTTTGCCGCACTTGCTTCAGCTGATATATCGGCTCTTGAAGAGTGCCTGCGCAACGGAGTCGAAGCGGGTGCTGACGCATTTTTCATTTTCAGAAGCGACTATTCCAACACCGATATGAAACTTATAGAAAAAAAGATGCCGCGATTTAAGACCATAGTTGCTTCGGCTGCATCCCAGTCGCACCGCACATTTTTGCCGGAAATTTTTCTGAAAACAAAAGAGGAACTTGCCGACATGGATTGCGAGCATATCGCACTTCATCCATATTCACTAATAAATTTAAATAGTTACGATTGCAAAAGCAAAAAGGACAAAATGCTCTGGATCGGTGCCGAAGGGGGATTTTCCGAAAAAGAGACAACTTTTTTCGAAGGGAAAAACTTCAGGATGTTTTCGCTTAAAACCCCGATACTCCGCATGGAAAACGCGGTTACGGCGTCGCTTGCCGCCATCAGGAATCTGATAAACTGCAATTTTGGAGACTGAAATGATAGAGAGAATAAAAAACGCGGATCTGAAAGAACTTGAGCTGATCGCAGCCGAGACAAGAAAAAAGATGGTTGAAACAGTCTCGAAAAGGGGCGGACACCTTGCGTCATCGCTCGGAACAGTCGAACTTACGATCGCGCTGCTCAAAGTTTTCGACCTTCCGCAGGACAAAATCATCTGGGATGTCGGGCATCAGTCATACGCCTACAAAATGCTGACTGACAGAGGTGAAAACTTCGATACGCTGAGGACTTTCGGCGGGATTTCGGGATTTCCGAAAATCTCGGAATCAAAATACGACTTTTTCGGAACAGGACACGGCGGCACTTCGATTTCGGCAGGACTCGGAATGCGCGAGGCGATGCGTACGAAAAACGACCGCTCGAAAGTGATTTCGGTGATCGGCGACGGCGCGATAACGAGCGGACTCGCACTCGAGGCGATGAACAACGTCGACCGCTTCGGCAGAAACACGATAACGATCCTCAACGACAATGACATGTTCATCTCGACTTCGGTCGGAGCGCTTTCGAAGTGGTTCAGCCGAAAACTTTCCGGACAGAAATACTCGACTGCGAGAGCCGAGATAAAACAGCTCATCTCAAAACTCCCGCCTATTTTCCACGGCGACAAAATAGTCGATATTATTAGAAAAACTCTTAACTCTTCAAAATCGTTGCTGACTCCCGGTATTCTTTTTGAAGGATTCGGATACCAGTATGTCGGCCCGATCGACGGACACAATATCGAAGAACTTGTCGAAACGCTCAAAGACCTCAAACCGAACGGAGAACCGATCCTTCTCCACATCCACACAGTCAAAGGAAAAGGATACAGATTTGCGGAGGAAAACCCTCGCAAATTCCACGGAATAGCCCCTTTCGACATTAAAACCGGCGAGACAAAAAAGCCGTCGTCGCCCTCGTTCACAGGATATCTGACGGACTATCTGCCGCGTATTTTCAGGCGTCACTCTAATTTAGTCGCGATCACCGCAGCGATGCCCGACGGAACAGGACTATGGAAGCTCCAGGAAACTTTTCCTTCAAGGGTTTACGATGTCGGAATGTCCGAAGGCCACGCAGTAACTTTCGCTTCCGGACTTGCAGCCGGAGGTCTCCGTCCTGTTGTAGCGATATACTCGACTTTCCTGCAGCGCGCTTTCGACAACATCATCCACGATGTCGCGCTACAGAATCTTCCGGTAACTTTCCTCATTGACAGAGCCGGCCTTGTAGGAGAAGACGGAGCGACGCACCACGGACTTTTCGACCTGGCTTACTGCCGTATAATCCCGAACATGATAGTTATGGCTCCGCGTGACGAAAGCGAAATGGCGAGAATGATAGAGTTCGCCATCTCGCTGCACTCTCCGGTCGCGATACGCTATCCGAGAGGGAACGGCCTCGGCAACCGCGCTTCGAACCGTCTTGTCCCGCTAAAAAATTGTGAGGGCGAGATGCTGAAAAACGGAAAAGACAAAATTATGATTGTCGGTGTGGGAATAACAAGCCTTTTCGCCCTTGAAGCGGCTGAAAAACTTGAAAAAACGGGAATTTCGCCTTTTGTCTATGACCTGAAATTCGTAAAACCGCTCCCTGAAGAACTTTTCAGTCTCATAAAAAAGCACGGAATAACGCACATCGTCACAGTCGAAGACGGCATTGCCGCAGGCGGCGCAGGAAGTGCGATACTTGAAAAACTGAGCGGACTCAAAATGAACATACCCTGCACGGTTCTCGGAGTTAAGGACACTTTTTCAACTCACGGAACGCAGAAAGAGCTGCGGAGCGCCGAGGGTATCGACACCGAAAGCATAGCGAATGCGGTAAAAAACGCACTCAGTTGATTTTATTGACAAAAAAATTGGAGAATATTTATTGCTTATAAGTCAGGTTTTTTGTTATTTGGAGAAAAAAATGAAAAAATCATTGATTATCTGCGCGATCATTTTCGCGTTTTCCGCTCTTTTCGGAGAGAAACCGGATTTTGAAATCATCAAACCGGCGAAACCTCTTGCCGTAAAGAACATTTCCACTTTTGTAGAACACAAACTTCCTGCTGTGATTTCGCTGAAAAGCCCGCTTTTCAAAGGCACGATCCAGAATTCCAACACTATTGCCGGAACAGCGATACACAGGATCGAATGGGCTTACAACGGCATTCCGGTTGTCGGCAGATTCACTGTCGTAAAGGAAAAGGACGGCAAAGTTGTCAGTATCATCAACGGTATGAGCGATTTTTCGATCAATACGAAACCTGCTCTTTCTGCCGAGAAAGCGGCTCTCGCACTTGCAAAAAAACAGTTCGGCAATTTGACAAAAGAACCGGATTCCATCTCAAAACTTGTAATAATCGGCTACGGTGACAGCTACAAACTCGCGTACCGTGTACGTTTCCGTCCATCAAGTCCGCTTGACGGAAGATATTTTTTCGTTGACGCTATGAACGGAAGACTTCTCCGTACCGGAAACCTTGTAAAATTTGCGACAAACAAGGCGAAAGTTTTCGACAAAAACCCTGTCAGCACACCAGACCCGATAGAAGTCGAGCTTCTCTGGGTCGGAGACGACGCCGAGGGAAAACTTTCCGCGGCTGCCGATGAAAAAGGACTCAGAAAACTCATCTCGGCGAACTGCCCTGATGAAGGGGAAACTTTCGACTATTACGGATATCAGGTCCCGCGCTGCACTGTAAAACAGCTTGCAAACAAAGAGGAAAACGAAAGTTTCATCTACGAAGACTGGGATAAAGGCCTCAGCTACAAACTCGATACCGATGATATCTATCCTGAGATCGCGCTTTATTACCACATGGCGAAGATTTATGACTACCTCGCAGGGCTCGGTCTCAAGGAATACACGGAACTTCCCAACCACAGAGGAACGAACCCAATCATGGGAGTCGCAAACTTCCAGATGATGGCTTACAGCGGCCGCAATATCACGCTCCAGCCTATGGACAACGCTTTCTTCAGCAAATACGATCCTTATTTCTCCGAAATGTTCTACGGAGACTTTGAATACAATCAGGCTGACGCTCTTGTTTTCGGTCAGGGCACCAAAGCCGATTTCGCTTATGACGGCGATGTAGTATACCACGAATTCGGACACGGTGTCGTTGACGGAATAGCACAGATGGCTTACGAAGGCTGGCCGGACAAATACGGTTTCACCAACGAGATCCTGGGCATGAACGAAGGCATGGCAGATGTATTCTCCTTCATAATCACCGAAGATCCGTGCCTTGCCGAATATGTCGCAAAAGGAGTAGGTGCAGCCGGTGGAGCGATCAGCCTTGACGGAAACCTCTGTCTGAGAACTACGACAAACAAAAATCTCGTCAACGAGGATTTCATCGGAGAATCGCACAACGACGGACTTCCCCTTGTCGGAGCACACTGGGAAATTTATGAAAAAATGGTCGAAAACGGATTCACAAGAGACGATTTCGCCCGCATTTTCCTCACCGCGCTCATGTCTACACCGAGCAGTGAAATCGGCTACAAGGACTGGGGAAAACTCATGCTCGAAGCAACCAAAGACAGCGTTGCGGCCGAACTCGCGGACGATGTTGAACAAATCCTCACGGACAGAGGTTACTTTGAAGAAATCCGCGCAAGAAACGTCATGAAATCTGCCGAATACTTCTACATGGGCGGTGTCGGCGACGGATACTACTCGGCATCGACATCTACTGTCAATATGGAGGATGAAGACGGTGAAATCATCGAAGTAAGCCCGATGTATGTCCAGCTTTACTATGACGTTCCGGAATGTATCGACACTCTTACCATCAGCGGTATGCCTTACAGCGACAGCGGAGACCAGAGAAACACTCCCAAACTGACCGCCCTTGTCCGCAAAGACAAACCTGTAATATGGAGTGAAGAAGATTATCCGGTAACTGCACAATACGACTTCATTGTGGAAAGCAAAGACAGCAAATCCTGGATACTCACCAATCTGGAACCCGGCAAAAGATACTATATCAGCTTTATAAACAAAGGAGCATCGGGACTTCTGGCTTATCCTAAAGCTACAGCGTCTTGGGAAGCGGAATACGAATGCGGAGCCGGACCGGAGAACAACGATGATGAAGAGATCACCGATTCCGATGAAGAGACCGGCAACGACGGCGAAACCGTCTCCGATGACGATATGATGAATGACGACGAACCTGCAAAAGAAAAGAAAAGCAGCGGCTGCTCGATCACCCTTTTCTAATGTTCGATTTTTTTGAAGAAAATATAACTTCAGGACTTTATTCCGCATATCAGTACGCATTTTTGAATGAAGGATCTCTTTCTTGCGGATGCAGCGGAAGATTAGACTTCGATTCAGCAGAAAAAATCAACGATTCAACGCAGTTTGACTTGGCTTCGCTGACAAAGGCAATAGTCACAGTTCCCGTTTTCTACAGTCTTTTTGCATCAAAAGAACTTTCACCTGATGAAAAAATTTCCCGGTTTTTCGGAAATGCAGGCAAAAATATCACGCTTTACGAACTTTTGAGCCACACCTCGGGCTTTCCGGCATGGCTTCCGTTTTACGACCTTGTTCCGGCCGAAAAATCCTTGGAAGAAAGAAAAAAGGATGTCGAAACTATCATTTTCGGGCATGAAACAGCCGGCAGAACGAAGTGTTACAGCGATTTGAACTACCTTCTGCTCGGTTTTATCCTTGAAAAAATTTTCGTTCAACCGGTCGATAAGATTTTTGATAATTTCAAAGAAAACAACGGATTAAACTGCGGACTCACTTATCATCCGGAAGAAAGAACTCCCAAAACAGCTTTTTCGAAGCTACGCAATAGTTATCCGGAAAGAACTGTTGAAGATGAAAACTCGTGGTTTCTTGGCGGAAAAACAGGCCATGCAGGACTTTTCGGGAGCGCTTCGGAAGTTGTCCGCTACTTTGACATTCTGCAGAAAACACCGTGGTTCATGCTGACGGCACGAAGACTTAATTTCGCAGGATTCGACCGCCCTGAAGGAAATGATTCCAACTACGGAAAATCGGCAAATCCGGCAAGTTTCGGACATCTCGGCTTCACAGGAACTGCATTTCTCATTGATCCTGACAAAAAAATCACAGCGGCACTTCTCACGAATTCGACTCATCCGACTCCCGAAAAACCGGAAAGAAAAGAAAGAATCAAAAAAGTACGCCAGCTCTTTTTCGACTCCATACAGTAAGAAGCAACTTGATTTTAATTTTTATAAAGCTACAATTATTGGTTTTTGCGCTTCGGATAAATATGCCGATTTTACTAGCATTTTATTCAAGGCATTGTTTTTGCTTAACTTTTAAGTTTTTTGTTTTGATATTTTTGGAGGTAAACAAAATGCCTGCTCTTAGAAAGACTGCAGTTTTTCTGTTTTCGATTTGCTTTTTTTCAATTCTTTTCGCTGAAATCGAACAGCCTGTGCTCGGCAAACTCATTGAAAGAAACGGTTTCCTGTACGACACTTTTTATTATCACATGAACGGCGAACCGCAGTATCTTCTGCAAAAATACGACGAAATCGCGATTCCTCACTCGGTAGACCTGAATTCGCTTCGCGGTCTTGAATTCAACGGGATCCAGATTTCCGATATGATTACAGAAGTCACTTTCGACTATAAAAATTTCAGGGCATTCGAAATCAAAATTGACGAATTTGACCGCAAAAACTGGATACAGGTACGCAACATTCTTGCTAAAAACGGCATTCCTGCATGGCCGGTCCTCACCTACCACGCAAAAGACAATCCGATAGTTCTGGACGGCACGATGAACCTCGTCTTCACGAAATATACGAGCAAGGAAGAACAGGAGGAAACTCTCAGGACTTTCGGACTTGAAGTTGTCGAAATCATTGACGAAGAAAATAACTACTACAAGGTTCAGCTTCCGGCAGGAACCGATCCTTTCGCGATTGCGAACGCTCTCTACAAAAGACAGCTCGTCCGCTGGGCTCAGCCGAACTGGCCGTGGCACTTCATCCCGATGGCTACGACACCAAACGATCCATACTTTTCAAAACAGTGGCATCTGACCCAGATCAACGCGCAGTATGCATGGGATACAGAAACAGCAAGCGGAAAGGATGTCAGGATCGCTATTGTCGATACCGGCGTTGATTTGAATCACCCCGACCTCAACGTTCTTTCGAGCGTTGGTAAAGACTACCTCGGTAACCTCGGCGGTGCACCGAACATTCCGACCTACGGCGGCAACACACAGGGCGGCAACGATCACGAAGGCACCCCCCACGGAACATCATGTGCAG
>CACZFE010000033.1 GCA_902780365.1 uncultured Spirochaetales bacterium | reverse complement strand
TGCAGGCAGAATATTGAAGCACGTCGATTACAAGACTCTGATCTTCTTCATCGGGCTTTTTTTCGTTGTAGGAGGCCTGGAGCAGACGGGGATACTCAAACTCATCGCCGATTTTATCGGTAAAGTCTCTGCCGGAAACGCTTATGTCATGATCGCCATAATCATCTGGATTTCGGCTGTCGCGAGCGCATTCATTGACAACATTCCTTTCGCTGCGACAATGATCCCCATTATCAAATCGCTTTCCGCGACGACCGGAGTTTCGCTTGAAACAATGGCGTGGGCGCTTTCGATGGGAACCGACATCGGAGGCAGCGGAACCCCGATCGGAGCAAGTGCAAACGTAGTCGGAACCTCGGTTGCGGCAAAAGCCGGACACCGCGTAGGCTGGGGGAGATACTGCAAACTCAGCGCACCAGCGGCGATCATGGTTATCGTGATCAGCACGATCTACATTTTCATAAAGTATCTGTGATTTTATTATGAAAAAAATCCTGATTTTTATTGTTTTTTCCGCGGTTGCGGCGGTTTTTGTCTTTGCGTCTGAGCAGCAGAAAGGAAACACCGAAATAAATTCGTTTTCGAAGTCGAAAAAACTGCTCGACAAGGTGATTTACGGCGACGAAAAAGTGCGGAAGACCTTTTACTGCGGCTGTTCCTACGACAGAAAGCAGAAAGTCATTCTGGAAGGCTGCAGCTATTTCGACGCAAAAAACCATTCGCGCAGTAAACGTGTAGAGTGGGAGCACATCGTTCCGGCGGCTGCTTTCGGCGGAAAGCTGAAAGAGTGGAAAGAAGGCGATCCGCAGTGCGTCGACAGCAAGGGAAAGCGTTTCAAAGGGCGCAACTGCGCGTCAAAAATGAACAAGGATTTTCAGTTCATGCAGGCTGATATGTATAACCTCGTTCCGGCTATCGGAAAGGTCAACGCAGACCGCTCCAACTTCGATTACGGCATAATTTCAGGCGAAGAAAGAGCATACGGAAACTGCGATTTTGAAGTGAAAAACAATATGGCAGAGCCTGCCGAAGCGATCCGCGGTGACATTGCGCGCACTTATTTTTACATGGATTCAGCTTATCCCGGCTACGGGATCGTGAACGACAGAAACCGCAAAATGCTCGAAGCGTGGGACAAATCCGACCCGGTCGACACATGGGAGTGCGAAAGAGCTGCCGAAATAGAAAAGATCCAGAAAAATCCGAATCTTGTACTCAAAAATCGCTGTCAGAAAAAATAACGGAAATTATTTGAGAAATTCCAGAGGCGGAACAAATTTGTCCGCTTTGTAAAGCGAAATCTGCCAGTCGTTGTTCCTCTCGAGAAACAGTTCCCAGACAACTTCGCCTTCGTGTGTGACCTCGAAAAATCTTGAAGTCTGCTGCATATCGTAGAAACCTGCAGTTACGAAGATGTTGTCGTTTTCAAGGCGGTCTGCATCGCCCCAGTATTCGCTCCACCAGCCTTTTCCGAGGTCTTTTCCGTCAAATTCAAAGATCATTTCTGCGGTCATGTTTGTTTCGTCTATTGCGTATTCGACGATTCTGGAAAAGCCTCTTTCGGCCGTGCCGTTGTCGAAGAAAATGACTTTGTTTCCGTTCACGCCGTTGATCTCAGGCTCGTGGGCAAGTTCGAACCACGGATTTTCTTTGTCTCCTACAAATGTGAAATCGCCGTCTTTGCCGAGCCGCCAGATTATAGCGCCTGAGCTCATATCGATTTTGAATAAAGTCGAGAAGTTGCGCGAATTGACATAAACGATACCTTCTTCCTTGAACATCGAGACGCTGTTCGTGTGTGTCCAGTCGAGCCATACATCGCCGCCTGTGTTTGCCGAACAGTCGGGTTTTTCAAAATAATCCCTGTAATCCCAGCTCCAGAGTTCAGCGTAAGAATCGGCATCAAGGTTGACGATCCTGTCACCGACGATACAGCCGTCGTAAACCACCTGAGGAAATGCCACGGAGCCGTCTTTCATTTTGTAATATGCGTGATTCCAGCTTCCCGGACCGTAGTAATAACTCATTATTTCCGGAGATTTCCATACAATGTTGCCTTCGAGATCTATTTCGATCGCCTCTTCAGCAAGAGAATCGTATGCCACAGAGTCTTTAAGGAGACCTATAAGGATCGTCTGCTTTTCGGGATCCCACGCAACATCGCCGAAAGAACTCAGATACCACTTCTCGTATTCGTAATACCAGACAACTTCGCCGTCTGTATCAACCATGACTGCGACCGGAAAAACCTGCTCGTAAGCGGTTGCCGCGTACTGGAAAAGAACAAAACCTTCCGCTGTTTTTTCCAGATTTTTTTCTCCCGGATACATAGGCGGAAGATAATCGGGGGCGTTTCCGGAATGAAATTCGGCCGTGGCAAGGAGTTCATCGTTTTCGGAATCGTAGATCTCTATTTTGTAATCCCTGTTTTCGCGCATTCCCCATAGAAAGAAGTAGTGTTCGCTTGTAGCAGAATCCTCGCTGATTTTGTAGCCTTTGTGGGTGTCGGAATAGTATTTCACGAAAGTTTTTCTTTCATCCGCTGTCGAGAAAGTAAGCCGGCACGAGAGGGAATTTTCTTTGTTTTCTTCGATTTTCAGATCGGAAACCGGTTCGTTTCCGTCATCGGTATCGTTGTCGGAAATCTCATCCTCATCAGGTGTCTCTTTTGAGGGAACATAAGCCTTGTTTTCACACGAGATGCATGAAAATACCAATAAAAATAATGTGATCGTGAAAAATTTACTCATTTAAAAACTCCAGCGGGGGCATGAATTTTTCGGCATTGTAAAGTTCTATCATAAAACCTTCTTCCTGATAGCTGTAAATCTCCCAGACAACTCTGCCGTCACGTGTGACTTCAAAAATCGAAGAGTTCTGGGATTCATCGACAAGTCCTTTGGTAACAAGGATATTTCCGTTTTCAAGGTAATCGGCATCTCCCCATCCGAGTCCTGCCCACCACGCATGACCCGAGTCAAGTCCGTCATATTCAAAAGTTATTTCGGCGGTCATAGCTTCCTCGTCGATCTCATATTCAATGATTCTTGAATAAAAACGATCTGTTATGCCATTGTCAAAGAAAAGCAGCCGCTTTCTTGACGAATCCATGAATTTTGGGTCGTGCGTATTCGCCGGCCATGGATAGGGGTGGTCGGAAAGCATGGTGAAATCACCGTCTTTGCCGAATTTCCACAAAACTTCCTTTGTGTTCATATCCATTTTGTAGAATCCGAGCCAGAGAGAGTTGAAATATAAAGTATCGTCCTCTTTAAACATCATAGCTGCGTTGTTGTGAGTCCAGTCGCACCAGTACTCGGATAATTCGGAACATTCAACGGTGTCAAAATAATCGGGAGAATCGAAGTATCCCCAGCTCCAAAGTTCGAAATAGTTCCTGTCTAAATTGACTATCCTGTCGCTTATCACACGATCGTTATACTGTGCGCGGATAAGAACAAGTGTATCGTCATCAAGGGCTCTGTAGACATGATGCCATGTCGTTTCGCCGTATAAGGTCCATTGAATATCGGGCGATTTCCAGACAATATTTCCTTCCAGATCGATTTCGATTCCTTCTTCAGTCAATACATCTTCCATCTGCCATTTTTGAATGCCTAAAAGTATAGTATTGGTTTTTTTGCGGTAAGCAGGGTCGGTCAGAATCGAAAAACCGGGGAGATAGTGCTCGAAATACCAGACAACAAAACCGTCGGTGTCGATCATAAATACTATCGGTTCCATTCTTGCTTCGTCTGGTTCCGACTGCTGCGCTATAATCAGAAAACCCGGCTGGACACTTTCCTTTTCGTTTGCGACAAGATGCAGCGGGAATATGGAATCAGGGGCTTTTCCGGAGCGGAAATTTGTCTTGGCGAGAAGTTCGCTTGTGCCTGCATCGTAAATTTCGATTTTGTAATCTCTGTTTTCGCGCATTCCCCAGAGAAAGAAATAGTGTTCGCTTTTTGCCTCGTCCTCGCCGATTTTATAGCCCGCATGCTTTTCGGAGTAGTATTTCACGAAAGTTTTGCGTTCTTCTGACGTAGAGAAGGTGAGCCTGCACGAAAGGACGTTTTTTTCATTTGCCTCGACTTTCAGATCGAAAAGAGGCTCCTGAACAGTGCCGGAATCTTCGTCCGGAGTTTCGGTACTGCTGTCGGAAATTTCTTTATCGGGAACGTTGACTTTGTTTTCGCATGAAACCAGAAAAACTAAAAAAATCAGAAAAAATATCGATGAAAATTTACGCATATTCACTTCCTAAAAATCAAAAAACGCGGCTATTTTACATTTTTGCCTTTAAAATGAAAATAAACTACACAAATTTTTATAAAATCTTATTATAATGTGTTTGCAGTTTTTTGCGGAGGCAGGGATGAGAGTTTTCAAAGTTTTGAGTTTTGTTTCTCTTTTCTTTTTTATGATCGGATGTGACGAGGGCGCTCAGAGGTTTGTTCCGATTGATGAACCGGATGACGCAAGTTCTGAAACAGCTGACGATAAGGATACGCCGGACACTGAAGTTCCGGATGATTCCGACAGCGGGACCCCGGCTGATGACAGCGACAATAGCGATACACCTGCGCCGGACGATGACGATGCTGAAACCTCTGACACGGAAGAACCAGACACTGAAGAGCCTGATGCTGAAACTCCGGACACGGAAGGACCTGATACGGAAGAGCCTGATACCGAAGAGCCTGATGCTGAAACTCCGGACACGGAAGGGCCTGACACCGATACGCCGGAAAATATATGCTATTCAGCTGTATTCAACGGAACAAGTTCAAAAATATCTGTTCCGCACAGCGATGCGCTCAATCTTGGCCATTTCTGGACAATAGAAGCGTGGATATGGCAGGATTTCAGCGATCTTCCGACGAAGGAAAACTATATTTTGAGCAAAGGTTCAAGGTCGTATTATCTGGAGGGCTTCAACCGGTCGAATGAAGGGACGAGAATATACTACAATACGGAAGGCGGTTTCTATTATGCAATGTCGCAGTATATCGAAAATGATTTTACTGTTGATGCCAGATACCGGAACACTGCTTCCGATTCACCTGTTTCAGACGGCTGGAATCATGTTGCGCTTTCGTATTATATCAAATCAGGGAAGGCTCATCTCCGCCTTTATATAAACGGAAAACTGGCAGGAGAGGAGACAGTATCGACCAATGACCGTGCCCCGAAGACGGTCGAAGATGCGCTCTCAATAGGATATTATGCCGAAAGCGGTCTCGGTTTTGGCAAAGAGTCTTATTTCAAAGGCAAGATCGACCAGCTGAAAATCAGTAACAACTACTATGAAGACGAATTCACGCCGTCACAGCTTTCCGTTGATGATTATACAGTTGCTCTCTGGGATTTCAGCAATAATGCCGAAGACAGTTCCGAAAACGGTCTTGACGGCCAGGAAGCCAATATAACTTATTCTGAGGACTGTGCGTTTTAGTGACTTTTTATATTAACTTTTTTAGGAGGCTTTTCAATGCAGATTACAACCAGACTTGCTGAGCTTAGAG
The DNA here is from genome assembly GCA_902780365.1 of uncultured Spirochaetales bacterium. GTDB lineage: Bacteria > UBP6 > UBA1177 > UBA1177 > UBA1177 > UBA1177. Next base: position 6,595 of record CACZFE010000033.1, on the reverse strand, counting down.
CTTTGATGAAGAAAAACGGGATCGCAGCTTACATCATTCCGAGTGCAGACCCGCACCAGAGCGAATATGTCGCACCTCGCTGGAAATCGAGAGCTTGGATAAGCGGTTTTACCGGTTCTGCCGGAACAGTTGTCGTAACGGCTAAAAAAGCGGGACTCTGGACCGACGGAAGATACTTTCTTCAGGCAGAAGCCCAGCTCAAAGACAGCACGATAACCCTTTTCAAGGACGGTCTTCCAGAGACCCCGAGCTACACCGACTGGATCAACAGCGAGCTCAAAAAAGGCGAAGTCGTAAGTTTCGACGCATCTGTCATGTCGATAAACTCTGTCGAAAGCCTTAAAGGCACTTTTGCCCAGAAAGGTATCAAAGTCGTTTCGAGCGAAGACCTTATCGACAAAATCTGGAAAGACAGACCTGCTTTCCCGAGCGGAAAAGCTTTCCTTCACCCTGTAAAATACGCAGGACTCGGCAGAAAAGAGAAGTTTGAAAACATCAGAAACGAGATGGAAAAGAAGGGTGTCGACTACCACCTTTTCGCTTCTCTTGACGACCTTGCGTGGATCTTCAACATCCGCGGAAACGATGTCGAATGCAACCCTGTTGTCATGGGTTTCGGAAAAAAAAAAAAAAAAACGGCAGATCTTTTCGTAAAAGAGGGCAAATTCAATAAAAAAGATGCTGATGCGATCACGAAAGACGGCGTAACTATTCATAAATACGAAGAGATCTACGCTTTCATCAAAAACCTCAAAGGAAAGATCTTCATTGACAAGGCACGCACTTCGCAGAGCCTTCTTGATGCAGTCGACTGCAAAAAAGCTGAAGCTGTTTTCGGCGCGAATATGTCGCAGATAATGAAAGGGATCAAGAACGCGACAGAGATCGAGGGAATGAAGAAAGCTCACGTCATCGACGGTGTTGCTATGGTAAAATTCCTCTGCTGGCTCGACAAAAATATCGGCAAAACCAAAATCACCGAAATTTCTGCAAGCGACAAACTCGAAGCTTTCCGCAAAGAGGGCGAAGGCTTTGTAGGCCTCAGCTTCGACACGATTTCGGGCTACGGCGCTCACGGCGCGATAATCCACTACAGCGCGACTCCGGAGACTGATTGCGAACTCAAACCGGCAGGACTTTACCTTGTCGACAGCGGCGCGCAGTATCTTTTCGGCACGACCGATATCACGAGAACGATAGCTCTCGGCAAGCTTGACAAGAACATGAAGAGAGATTTCACGAACGTTCTCAAAGGACACATAAAAATCGCTATGACACAGTTCCCGCAGGGATTTACGACCGGTTCGCATATCGACGCTTTCGCAAGGGAAGCGCTCTGGAACGACGGCAAAAATTATCTCCACGGAACAGGCCACGGCGTAGGTGCTTACCTCAGCGTCCATGAAGGTCCGATGAGCATTTCTCCGCGTCAGATCGATGTCAAGATCGTCCCCGGGATGGTTATTTCCAATGAGCCCGGCTATTACGAGCCTGACAAATACGGAATCAGGATCGAGAACCTCGTTCTTTCGGTCCCGAAGGCAAAGACTGCGTGGGGACAGTTCGTAGGATTCGAGAACCTCACGATGTGCCCGATCGATATCCGCGCGATCGAACCGTCGCTGCTTACTGCTGAAGAGAAAAAATATCTCAACGACTATCACAAACTTGTTTTCAAGACTTTGTCTCCGATGCTTGGCAAAGAGGAAAAAGATTGGCTCAAAAAGATGACGGTTGCGATATAAGTCTTTAAATTTATTCTGAAATTCTGTCTGTTTCTCCGGAGGATTCATGCTGCAGGAATGGAATTCGATAATTGACTGGATCGGTGAAAAATCTCTTTCTGAATACGGAAAACGCTCTCTTCACGAGGCGGAAAGGCTTTCATTCGACGAATGTGAGCATGAATTTGCGCTGATCCGCGAGGCTGCTGCGCTTTCAAACGATTACAGAAGCCTTTTCCCGTTCAATCTTGACAGCGTGAAGACAGTTACCGAGATGTTCGAAGCCAACGAACCGCTTGAAGCGATGAATTACAGGACGATAGGCGATTTCCTGAGCGTTGTCAGAAGGTCAGGCGAAGAGCTGAAGCGTCACGGTTTTACCCCGAAAATACATTCGCTTCTCGATTTCGAGTACAATGTCAGTTTGGAAATGACGATAAAGCAGGTCGTGAACGAAAAAGGGGAGATCAATTCGAATGCGAGCCCCGAACTTGCGAAAATCAGGAAGCAGCTTGCCGACACGCACAGAAACATCGGCGACGAAATCAAAAAGATGACGACTTCGCCCGAATACAGCGGATTTCTGCAGGAAGACTGGTTCACGATCCGCGACGACCGTTATGTCCTTCCTTTCAAATCGGTTTTCAAACGGACTGTGAAAGGGGTGATCCACAACTACAGCCGCACCGGTCAGACTGCGTTTCTGGAGCCGATGCCGCTTATCGAGCATAATAACTCGCTTTCGCTTCTTGCGGCGCGTGAACTTGAGGAGATCATCAGGATCCTGCGTGAGCTCCGCGGACTTCTTTTCAGGAATTACAGCTATGTCGAAAAATGCATCGAAAGGGCGGTCCACATCGAAAATATCTTCACTAAATACTTCTGGATGAAGGAAAACGGCTGTGCGATCCCGGAGTTCAGTGATGATTCTATGAAGCTCACTCAGGCATGGTTTCCGCCGGTGTTTTTAAGCAGGCGCGAAAATCTTGTCAAAAACGATTTTGTCTTTTCGGATGAAGAGAAGATCATGGTCGTAAGCGGTCCCAACGCAGGCGGAAAGACGGTTTCGATCAAGACTGTAGCTGCGATCGCCGAACTTGCAGTGCGCGGTTTCCCTGTTCCTGCGGCTTCGGCGAAACTGCCGTTTTTTGAGAATATTTTCCTTATTTTGGGCGACAATCAGGACGCATTTGCCGGAGAATCGAGTTTTTCGAGCCACTTGCGTCTTCTGAGTGCGACTGCGGAAAAACTTAACAGCAGAGATCTTGTACTGATCGATGAGATCGGAACCGGGACAGACCCGCTGCAGGGCGGTGCTATTGCAGGGGCATATCTCGAATTTGTCGCTGAAAAAGGGTGTTTCTCAGTCGTTACGAGCCATCTTGCCGAAGTCAAGTCGATCGCTCTGCAGAATAAGAAATTCATCCCTGTCGCTATGGGTTTTGACGAGGCAAAGGACAAGCCGACATACAAGTTTTCATACAACATCGTTGGTTCGAGCAACGCCCTTTCTCTTGTCCGCAAGATCGGTTTTCCGCAGGAATTCGTCGAAAAGCTCGAAAAACTTCTTCTTGCGAAGGAAAGCGGGGTCGAGCCTCTGATAAACCGCCTTCACAAAAAAGAGGAGCAGCTTGCAGAGCTGACTGAAGAGGTCGAAGCTGCGAAAGCTACTATCAAAGCGGAGGAACGCGAGATATCGGAGCTTCGCAGAAAGCTCGAAATGAAGGAAAAACAGTTCGAGGAGACGCGCCTCAGAAGCCTTAAAAAACTTGTCGAGATGGAGGAGGCTGAATTGAAAAAGAAAGTTGAAAAAGTCGGAGAAAAGGAAATTCCTCAGAAAGTCGTTCTTCTCAAAAAAGAGAAGGAGACTCTTCAGGACGCGATAGACCGCCAGACTGTGGCTCTCGATACGAAAGAAGGGGTAAAACTTGCCGACTGCCTTGATAAAGTGATCCCTGGCAAAACAGTCGTCTACGACAAGCTGTTGAAATTAGAAGGAATTTTGCAGAAAGTGAAAGGCAGTAAAGCCGAATACACAAGCAGCGGAAAACAGCTCGTTTCGCCGGTCGAACGGCTTTTGGTTCTTGAATTTTCGAAGGAAGTTAAGACCAAAGCATCGAAAAACACGGTCGAATCGAAGTATATCGAAATGTGCGATGTCAGAGGAATGTTTGTCGAGGATGCTGCCGAGAAGATCGAAAAATCGCTCGACACGGCTTTCGGCGGCGGCGCGGTATCACTCACGATAATCCACGGTCAGGGAAGCGGAAAACTCAAAAAGTTCATCCGCGATTTCCTTCCGGACTTGCAGAAAAAATACAAATTTACATTCGCGCCAGGCAGCAATGAAGAGGGGGGCGATTCTGTTACGGTAATAAAATTTTAGGAGAAGTTTCTATGCAAAAAATCGAATTTATGAATTTAAAGGCTGAATACGCGGCATATAAGGCAGAATTTGACGCAGCGATACAGGAAGTGTGTGCGAACGCTTCTTTTATCATGGGGCCTCAGGTAAAGGAACTCGAAGCAAAACTTGCGGCTTACACCGGCTCGAAAGCGGCTATAACCTGCGGCAGCGGAACAGACGCGCTCATGATTTCGCTCATGGCTCTGGGGATCGGTGCAGGAGATGAGGTCATCACGACTCCTTTCACTTTTATTGCTACGGCTGAAGTCATTTCGCTTCTCGGCGCGACACCCGTTTTCGTCGATATCGACGAGGAAACCTACAACATCGATTGTAAACTCATTGAAAGCAGGATCACGCCGAAAACAAAGGCGATAATCCCGGTTTCGCTTTACGGTCAGCCTGCCGATATGGATGAGATCAACGCAATCGCCGAAAAACACGGGATCGCTGTGATCGAAGACGCCTGCCAGAGTTTCGGCGCGGTTTATAAAGGGAAAAAGAGCTGCAATCTTTCAAAAATCGGCTGCACGAGCTTCTTTCCTTCAAAACCGCTCGGCTGCTACGGTGACGGCGGTGCGGTATTCACGAACGACGAGGCTCTTGCGGCAAAAATCGCAAGTCTCCGTGTCCACGGCCAGACGGCGAGATATTTCCATCAGTATGTCGGCGTGAACGGCAGGCTCGATTCAGTTCAGGCTGCGGTTCTCAACGTGAAAATGAAATATCTTGACGAAGCGCTTGAAAAGAGGATTTCTGCTGCAAAATATTACTGCGACAATCTTGCAGGCATCGGCGGGATAGTCCTTCCGAAAGTGAGAAGCGACAGAAATTCGGTCGTCGCGCAGTTTTCGATCCGTGTGAAAGAGCGCGAAAAATTCATTGAGCACCTGAAAAACGCTGGTGTTCCCACGGCTATACACTATCCGAAACCGCTTCATCTCCAGGCGGCTTACGAAAATCTGGGCTACAAACTTGGCGATTTTCCTGTTTCGGAGCGTGTCAGCCAGGAGATCGTAAGCCTTCCGATCTCAGCTTTCATTACGAAAGAAGAACAAGATTATATTATTGAAAACATTAAAAAATTTTTCTAAATGAAACTTCTTTCCAAAACCTTGTTTTTCCTTTTTTCTTTCTTTTTTGTTTTTGCGTGCAGTTCCGAAAAAAAATTGGTCAAAATTTTCGAGGACGATTTCAACCGCGCGGAAATAGGTGAAAATTACGAAATTCAGGGTGGTGACTGGCATATCTCCGACGGAAAACTCAGGTGCAAAACGGCAAAAAACAGAAATCTCGTCCTGAAATCGGTCGATCTGCCTCAGAATGCTGTTATCGAGCTTACGATGAAAAGTTATAGCGATGCCGTCGATGTAAAGTTCAACCTCTGGGGCGACGGAAAGATCCATGACCACGGCGACGGATATTCGTTCATTCTGGGGGGCTGGAACAACAGAATTTCTGTTATTTCAAAGCTTGACGAGCACGAAAAAAAGCGCGCGGAAAAAAGAAACGCCGGCCTTGAAAAAGGAAAGGAATATAAGATTAAAGTTGAAAGATTGTTTGGTAAAATCAAGTGGTTCGTGAACGGAGAACTTTTTCTGGAATATAAAGACGAAACGCCTCTTAAAGTTAGTGACGGCTTTTCAAAACTCTCTTTCGCGAACTGGAGATCGGATGTCGAATTCGATGATTTGAAAATTTACTCTCTGGAGGAAAAATAATGTTTATCGCAGTTGAAGGGATCGATGGAAGCGGCAAAAGCACAACTATCAAGGAACTCAAAAGATTTCTGGAAACGAAAGGGGAGGCGGTTTATCTCACGGCCGAGCCGACATCTCTTGCGACAGGCAGGATAGTCCGCAATTTTCTAGGCGAAACAAACAGCGATACGCCGCTTATCCACGAAATGCTTGCTCTTTCCTTTGCGGCCGACAGGATAAATCATCTCAGAGAAGAGATCTGGCCCGCGCTCAGAAAAAAACAGACAGTCATCACAGACAGATACTTCTTCAGCTCGATCGCATACCAGTCGCTCAACGTAAGCTACGAATGGGTCAAGGGGATCAACCGTTTCGCAACACTTCCCGACGTTCTTGTCTTTATCGATGTCAAAGTCGACAAAGCGGTGGAAAGACTTACGAAATTCCGCGATTCGACAGAACTTTACGAGAAAAAGGAGCTCCTGCAGCAGATCGACAGGAATTATCGCGAAGTGATCAAGGAATTCGAGGACAAACTTAAAGTCGTCTATCTTGACGGAAACCTTGAAATTTCCGAAATCTACGGCGATATCGAAAAGAAATTTGCACCGCTTTTTGCTGGTAAGAAGTAACTTCCAAGTTGCTTCCGCAATAAAAGTAAAAAACTATTTTTTCTCCTCAATTTTCTTGTTTTCATGCTCCTTTTCGATCTGTTTCACGCTTTTTTCAGGTGTCGGCAGATCTTCCGGCATAGTGCCGCCGAG
>CACZFE010000032.1 GCA_902780365.1 uncultured Spirochaetales bacterium | reverse complement strand
GGCATAACCAGAGACGAACGCGCCAAACTCGACAGATTCAGCGGCATCACCCTTGTCGACACGACCTGTCCTTACGTTCAGAGGATCCATCAGCTCGTCGAAAAACGCTCGAACGAAGGTTTTGCAGTTCTCATCATGGGAGACCGCGAACATTCCGAAGTGAGAGGGATAACTTCAAAAATAACTGGCGATTTTTTTGTGATCCACCCGACAGAATTCGATTCAAAAAACGATGAACTTTTATCCTTCATCGCGGATCACGACAAAATTTTCGCAGTCGCGCAGACGACCTCCCGTCCGGCAAACTACGAATATCTTCTGAAAAAAGCGCGGAAAGCGGCTTCGGCAATAGCAGGACACAGATTCCTCGCGGCCGAAACGATATGCACGGCGACACTGAAACGGCAGGATTCGGCAGGAGAACTTGCAAAAAAAGTCGCTTCTATGGTCGTTATCGGCGGAAAAAACTCCTCAAACACATCAAAACTTTTCCAGGTCGTATCGGAAAGGAACAAAAACTCTTTCTGGGTCGAATCGCCTGCGGATTTCACCGAATCAGGCATCGAAATCCTGAAAAACTCGGAAAGCATCGGGATCACAGCGGGGGCATCCACACCCGACGAACAGATTGACGAAATGAAATCGTTTTTAGGCTCGCTCGATGGTTAAAATCAGCAACGGCGCAGAAAACCACCCCGACAGAATTTTAGGACTCAGCCCGGCAACTGCTATCCCGCTTTATATCGAAGGCTCTGTACTTCCGTGCGATGCCGGTGCCGTCGCGATAGTAGGCAGCAGAAAACCGAGTCTCTACGGTATAAAACTCGCTGAAAAAGCGGCCGAGACAGCTGTAAAAAACGGAAAAACAGTGATCAGCGGTCTGGCGCGCGGGATCGACACCGAATCGCACCGCGCAGCTCTCAAATACAGAGGAAGGACGATAGCGGTTCTCGGCACAGGAATAAACGTCATTTATCCTGAGGAAAATGTCGGGCTCGCCGAGGAAATCAAACAAAGCGGAGCAGTAATATCGCAGTTTCCGCCCGACACACCGCCGATCGGGAGAAATTTTCCGATAAGAAACGAAACCGTGGCAAAAATGTGCAGCGCCCTTGTTCTCGTTCAGGCTACGGCAAAAAGCGGGAGCCTTATTACGGCAAGACTTGCGCTCGAATACGGCAAAAAAGTTTTTGTCTGCCCCGGCGAGATCGGAGATCCGCTTTTCGAAGGAAACTACGATTTTTTGAAAAAATACAAAAGAAACAGAAACCTGAAAATACTTTTTGACTTCGGGATGTTGTCTGAAAACGGTATTTTTCCCGATTCCGGCATAAATTTGTTTTCTGAGAGACATGCCATCAATCATGCCGAAAATTCAGGCATAAACGCAGTTCCGGCGGAGAAAAAAGAGCTGCAACTTGATGAAACTGAAAAAGTTGTTTATAACATTATTAAGTCAAAACCTTCGGGGATTGATTTTGACACTCTTGCCGTTCTTTCCGGAATCGGTGCGGCTGAGCTTCCGGCCCTGCTGCTTATGCTGGTTTTGAAAGGTGCGGTAAACGAGTTTAGCGGTAAAATTTATAAACCAAGTGAGGCGACATTATGAAACTTCTTATCGTGGAATCACCGACAAAGGCAAAAACTCTTACAAAATACCTGCCCGATTTCAAAGTCGTGGCATCTATGGGGCATATAATCGACCTTCCGTCGAAAACGCTGGGAATCGACATCGACAACAACTTCAAGCCGGATTACGAGGTGATCCCGGGTAAGGAAGGAACGATCTCGATGCTCAAAAAAGAGGCCGACGCGGCTGACGAAATATTTATCGGATCCGACCCTGACCGCGAAGGAGAGGCTATCGCGTTTCACATTGCGTCGCTTTTCAAAAACAAACTCATCCACCGCGTTCTTTTCCACGAAATAACCAAAAGCGGAATCGAAAAGGCTCTTTCGACTTCGGCAGAACTCAACGAAGACCTCTACAATTCCCAGCAGGCACGCAGGATCCTCGACAGAATCGTGGGTTACAAACTTTCCCCGTTCCTCTGGAGAAGCGTCAAAAAAGGACTCAGTGCAGGCAGAGTCCAGTCTGTAGCACTCGAAATGATCGTTGACCGCGAAAAAGAAATCCGTGCTTTCGTTCCTGAGGAATACTGGTCATTCAAAGCTGATTTTGCAGGAAAAAGCGGCAAATTCGACGCTCTTCTTGAAAAAATCGACGGCGAAAAAGTTGCCGTTTCCAATGAAGCAGACGCTCTTAGAATCAAGGCTGATATTGAAAAAAGCGGTCCTTTCCTGATAACTTCAATCGAAAAGAAAGAGAAGAAAGAATCTCCGCTTCCTCCGCTCAACACAAGCAACCTCCAGCAGGAAGGCTCGAGACTGCACAACTATACCGGCGAACAGACGATGAGGATCGCGCAGTCGCTCTATGAAGGTAAAGATCTGGGCGAAGACGGCTTCACAGGTCTTATCACCTACATGAGAACCGACTCGTTCAGGATCTCCGACGAAGCTAACGCGGCTCTCAGGGACTATATTTCGGCAAATATCGGAAAAGACTTCCTTGCACCGAAAACAAAATACTATGCAAACAAAAAAGGAAAAACCCAGGATGCACACGAAGCGATCAGACCTACGAACATTGCTCTGACACCTGAAAAGATCGCATCGAAACTCACCCGTGACGAGCTTAACATATACACTCTCATCTGGAAAAGATTCGTTGCGACGCAGATGAAAGATGCCGTTTACGAGACCACCTCGATAACAATAGAAGACGAAACAAAAAAATATTCCTTCAAAAAAACCGGAAGCGTCATTCAGTTCGAAGGTTTCCGCAAAATATACAAAAAAACCGGCAAGGACGACACTATTCCGAAAGTAACTGAAAATGAAACCGTCAAACTTGAAAATCCTGTATGCGAGCAGCATTTCACCAAACCGACACCGAGATTTACGGAAGGAAGCCTTGTCAAGGAACTTGAAGAAAAAGGAGTCGGCAGACCTTCGACTTACGCGACAGTCATCAAACAGATAGTTCAGCGCAACTATATCGAACGCATGAAGGAACCGCGCGGCGCGCTCATGGCGACAGATCTCGGAATTTTAGTAAGCGACACACTCGTTTCGTTCTTTCCGGAAATCATAAACGTCAACTTCACGGCCGATATGGAATCTGACCTTGACACGGTTGAAACAGGTGAAAAAGACTGGCTCGAAGTCCTCAGGAATTTCTATGCCACATTCTCGAAAGTTCTCGATAAAGGAATCACCGAAGTCAAAAAAGAAGGCAAAAAGAAAATCTACGCCGAAGAACCGTGTCCGAAATGCGGCAAAAGACTTGTTCTCAGATGGTCGAAAAAAGGAAACCTTCCATTCCTTTCATGCGAAGGCTACCCGGAATGCGACTTTGCCGGAACATTTGAAAAGGACGGCGATATCTACCACCTCAAAAACGAAGGGGAAGAGGAGCAGAATGTCGAACTTGACGAAGTATGCCCGAACTGCGGAAGCAAACTCGTAATCAAAAAAGGCCGTTTCGGCGAATTCAAGGCATGCAGCGCCTACCCGAAATGCAAAACCATAATCAAGGAAGACAAGAAAATCTGCGACTGCCCGGTCTGCGGAGACGGATACATCACCGTCAAACGTTCAAAAAAAGGAAGACTTTTCTACGGCTGCTCGAACTACCCGAAATGCGATTTCGTCAGCTGGTACAAGCCTGTTGAAGGCGAAGTCTGCCCCGAATGCGGCTTCAAATATGTCGTTGAAAAGAAAAGAAGCGGCAAAGTCTGCCAGAAGTGCGGCAAAAAAATAGAAGACTAAATTTTTTCCCAGACAACAACCGCCACGGCGAATTTACGTTCGTGACTTATCGAAAGATGAAGATTCCCTTCGATTTCTATTCCGTCTAATTCAAAAAAGGGTTTTCCGTTTTCGTCATGCGCCACGGTAACGGATGAAAAATTGAAATCCTTTCTGTTGATAGCCTTCACAAGAGCCTCCTTCGCAGCCCAGAATCCTGCGATATGCTCCTCTTTGACCCTGTATTTGGCGAGATATTCTGATTCTTTTTCCGACATAAAACGGTTCCAGAGATCCGGTTTTCCCTTGAGTCTTTCAACTTCAACGATATCTGTTCCTATACCTGCGATCATATTTTCCTCACTACAGATTTATCTCGATCTCGACCTTGACACCTTTGAAATCCGGAAGATAGCGGCATGTTCCGCCGTCACAGGTGAAACCGCCCTTCTCGAGACCGCCGAAAACATAGGTCCTCAGGAATTTATATTTGTAGCCTATTGAACCGCCGGTGTAGAAATCGGGAGAATAGCCGCTCCCATCCTCCTTTTCTATCCATGTCGTGTTCTTGACAGCCGCGAAAAGTTCGTGCGTCCGCTTGTATTTCCACGAAAGTTCGGCAACAGTCTTGAGTTCATGGACATGATCCATCTCGTGAACATCGTCAAGCCAGTAGTTCTTGTGGTAGTAGTCGTTGGTGAGTTTCATCGAAAAATCAGAGACAAAACCACCGACATGAATGTATGAAATTATCCAGTCTCGGTTGTTTTTTCTCCCTGAATTGCCGTCAACAGTATGCCATCCTACACCTGCCGAAAGAGCAACATGAGTCCACTCTTTTTCGGCACTAAGAGCCGAATACCAGAAATCCTCTGCCTGATAGTTGAGTATGAGGTTGTTCCTGCTTTTCGGAAGCGAGCTTTTGTTGCCGAGAGAGTCGCCTTTAACCAAATCAGCGTGTATTTTCACACCGGAATGGTTTTCGTTGAAGCTGATTCTTCCGCCCACGGCCCAGGTATCGAACTCGTTGTCTATCTGAAGCTCTTTTGGAAGCAGCGTCGGCGGGTTGAAATAACGGCGTTTCTGATAGTCACTGTCTTCCATCCTGTTGTAGTTGAGGAAAAATTTGTTATAAAATTTGCCCTCGATTTTAAAGGTGAGACGGCTTTTTTTCTCGCCGAAATCAAAGTAATAGAGAGCCGAAGAATAAAACGCAGCCGCATTCTGCAAGTCTGTTTTTTCCTTGTCGATCTTCGGTTCGTTTTCCTTAACCTGGCGGCTTTCCGTAGTGTTTTCATAGCCGTAAGGCACATATACCGCGCCGGCATAGAATGAAAGGCCGGGAACTGGATTCCTGAGCGCGACATAGCTGCCTATGAAATGGAACTCCTTTTCAGCATCGACTTTCGTCCTGACTGACGCCGTTTTGACAGGATCTATCAGATTGTATTTTCCGTAGTTTCCGTAACCGTACTGCACCGCAGCTTCGGCAATTTTCCATTTGTAGCCTGTCTCCATCCCGGCAAGCCAGTCGTCCGCTTCGTTCATTCTTTTGAAAGTCGCGCTGTCGCGGAGCTGCGGGTTCGCTCTGCCTCCGAAAGCCTTGATGAAAAAACCGTTGTAGTTTGCCGCTATATTGCCGCCGCGTATCGAATTGTCGCCGTAAACCTGATCGTTTTTCATCGAAAACGCCATTCCGCGGTTCATACTTTCGTAAAAATCGCCTGCCGTGAATTGTATATTCTTCCACTTTCCTTTCATGTAAAGTCTGTCAAGATACTGTTCCCAGCAATGGTTGAAGTGCTCGTCGCTGTAAACGTAGCCGAAATTCCTGATGTAGTCTGACTCATTTTCTTTATCAGCGAAGAAAAGGAGCGTCTTACGGATGCCGAAAGTATAGTTTTTGTATGTTATCTCGCCGAAATCCTCAGTCTGCAAAACAGCGTAGGTATCTTTGGCACTGCCGCCGCGGATACTCTGGTCAATAAAGACGTGAGCCTTGTTTTTCGAATAGAATTTCCATGTTATTTCCGATTTTTTTGTCTCCTGCGGCGTTGCCTGCGGAGATGTTTCTGGTGACGTCTCGGCGTTTGTTGCAGGGTTTCCGGTGTTTTCGGCAGGTTTTTGTTCTGTTTCGGCAAAAAGAAACGAAAATGTAAAAATCAGCATAAAAAAGAGAGTTGATTTTTTCATTTATAATCTCCCGTTTATCATTTCAGCGATTTTTTCAGCGACATCACGAACTGAAAAAATTCTGCCGGTCTCTTCTTTCACGGAAGTTATCCTGCAATCCGGAATCCCGCAGGGAACGATTCTTGAGAAATAGGATAAGTCATTGGAAATATTGACAGAAAATCCGTGAATCGGAACAAATTTCTTGAAGTGCATCCCGGTGAACGCGATTTTGCGGTCTTCGACCCAGAGCCCCGCCTTTTCGTCGTGCCACTCAAGGTTTTTCACACCGCAGAAACCGCTTAAAACGCTTTTTATCGAGTTCGCGAAGAAAAGGACAAACTCCTTTATCGAAGCGAAACCGTAGTTTCTGAAATCGATCACAGGATAGATCACAAGCTGTCCCGGCCCGTGGAAAGTGAGTTCTCCGCCACGCCGGATGTTGAAAACCGGAATATCGCCTATAGGTTTTATGAAATCCTCGTCCTTGCCGCGAAGCCCTGAAGTATAGACAGGATCATGTTCCAGAAAAAGAACACTACCTTCACTTTTTTTGGCAATGATATCGTTGCGCAGATTTTCCTGAAATTCAAGTATCTCACCGTAATCACAAAGCTTTTCGAATATCCGGAAAGGTATGTCAGCAGCCATTTCTTAGCCTCTCTCCGAACGAGGCCGGAAGACGAAGTGACTTGATTTTATCGATCGTCAGCTCGAAATCATATTCTACGCGGTGATATTTAAGGATCTGCTTGTCAGTGTCGTAAGAGACGAAACTGGAGCGCGGATCTCCGTCGCGGGGCTGCCCGACCGAGCCGCAGACACATACTACCGGATTCGGAAGCGTTGAAATATCGACTTCGCCGCTTGCTATATTTAGTTCGACCGACTGATTGTTGCCCGTCAGCAGAAAAAGATTCATGTAGTGGCTGTGCCCCATGAAATTCACCTTTTGCAGGAACGGAGCGACATCGTAAAGACGGTTGACACCTTTGCAGTTAAAGATGTAGTCGTATCTTTCAGGCATTCTCGGAGAACCGTGCGAAAGAAGAGTGCGCGCGCTTTCATTGACATGTATGTATTTCAGGCGGTCCAGAAAGGCGAACTGCTCGTTGGTCAAAATATCGGTCGTCCAGTTTATGACATACCTGACAGCATCGTAGTAGTCGTTGATATCTGTCTTTCCGACGATACCAGCATCGTGGTTGCCCAGCACGCCGTAGTCGACATTTTCTTTAAGAATATCGATGGTCTCTCCAGGCCAGGGCCCATAACCCACAGCATCGCCTGAAAAAAAGATGAGATCGGGCTTGATGTTCTCTTTGATCTCTTTGATCACCGCCTCCAAAGCGGGCAGATTCGAGTGGACATCACCGATGACTACGATCTTCATGAGTTACAAAAGCTCCGCGGCCGCATTTGCAAGAGCCGAACGTTCGCCCTTTTCAAGAGTTATGTGACCTGCGAGAGCGAGGTCTTTAAAACGGTCGACAATGTAGCTGAGACCGTTGTTTGACTCGTTCATGTAAGGGTTATCAATCTGGAAAGGATCGCCCGTGAGAACCATTTTCGTGTTCTCGCCGACTCTCGAAACGATCGTTTTAATTTCGTGAGGAGTCAGGTTCTGCGCCTCGTCAACAATGATGAACTGCTCGGGAATACTTCTTCCTCGGATGTATGTCAGAGCCTCGACCTCGATGACCTTGCTCGCCATGAGCTCGTTCATCTTGCCCATGCTGTTCATGTCGTGGTCGGCAAGAAGGTATTCCAGATTGTCGAAAACAGGCTGCATCCACGGTTTGAGTTTCTCGTCGATCGTACCGGGAAGGAAACCGATATCCTTTCCCATCGGGTAAATCGGTCTTGCAACAAGCATTTTCGTGTATTTTCCCTCTTCAAGGCACTTCTGAAGTCCTGCAGCGATCGCAAGAAGCGTTTTGCCCGTTCCTGCAGTTCCAATGAGGCTGACGAGTTTTACTCTGTCGTCCATCAGAAGATCAAGTGCAAGCCTCTGCGCGAAGTTTCTTGCCTTGAGCCCCCAGACTTCCTTGAACTGTTTGAGCGGAACAAGCGCGTTTTCAAAAGGATCGAACCTGACAGTGGCTGTATGCTGCTCGCCTATTTCGGCATCGACAAGCTTGAAAAACTGGTTTGCGTGCGCCGTTTCGAATGGAGTTCCTGCCAGCGAATCAAGCGGGATCTTCTTTTCCTCGAAAACACGGTCGATAAAAGCACCTTCGACGTTCAAAGTCTCGTATCCGGTAGGAAGTTTGTTGAAATTTACGGTGTCATTTCTGTAATTTTCAGCCTTTATGCCGTAAACATCAGCCTTGATGCGGAGATTGACGTCCTTGCTGACAAGAACGACTTCGCGATCCGGATTATCCTTCGTGATTTTGTAAGCTGCACACAGAATGACGTTGTCGGCATATCCCGAGGCCAGTTTCGCACCTGGGAGCTCGAATTCGCCGGTGATGTCGATTCTTATAGAACCGCCGCTCGGTAACGAGACACCGTCAAGAAGGCTGCCCTGCTGGCGGAGTTCCTCAATGTGACGCGCAAAAGCACGTGCAGCAAGACCGACCTGGTTCATATCTTTCTTAAACTTGTCGAGTTCTTCTATAACGACGATAGGAACAACAATATCATGCTCGTCAAAGTTGAAAATCGCCTTCGGATCGGAAATCAGAACATTGGTATCAAGGACAAAAATTTTCTTAGCCATTATCCGCCTCCTGTTTAAGGTTCAAATTGACTGTCATATCCTTATCAAGCGTGACCGCCATAGGTTTTATCGAATAATCCTCGTATTCAAAACCAAGAATTATCACTTCAGACTCTTTTCTCGGTAACTTTTTGGTACACGGGGTCTTGCAAATGGTCTTTCCGGTTTCGTTGTTGAAAACTCTTACACCCTTGACATTTGAATTTACGGTGAGTTTCATCATCGGAACAGGCTTTTTCAAAACTTTCTTAGCCGTATCAGCAGCTTTTTTGTCGGTCTGAGGTTCTTTTTTCTGAGGCTCCGCCTCTTTCTCCACAGCCTTTTTGTCGTCATACTTCGAAAGCTCCGTCCTTTCCGCCATCATCGGAGGATTCTGCTTTCTCATGAAAGTGAAGACAACAAGTGCCGCCAGAGCCAGCAGAAGTATAAGGATTATTATTTTAAGTGCGTTTCCTGCAGGTTTGCTCTCTTCAGCATCGACATGCTTGATCTTTTCGTCCTGCGATGAATTGAGCATCCTGATTATATCTTCGCTCGAAATCATCTCGGCGGCCGGATTAAGGCTTCTGACAGTTCCCGAATTGAAAAGGAATGCCAGGCTGAGCTTTTCCTCTAGATTGTATTTGATATAGATGTTTTTCAGGTCGTTGAGAAGAAGCATCATCGTTCCGTAACGGTTGAAAGGCTTCTTTTCGAGACATTTCATGATTATCGCGTTGACATCAGGCTGGATGTCAGGGTTTATGTTGCTCGGGAGCTCAGGAAATTCATACTGATGCTTGTGCAGTATCTTCATGTAGTTGTCATCGAAGAACGGCAGTCTTCCAGTGAGCATTTCATACATGATCACACCGAGCGAATAAATGTCGGATGCGGGTTCGACGCTCTCTCCCGCCGCCTGTTCCGGAGACATATATTCCGGCGTTCCGAAGATCGCACCAGACTTTGTCAGAGTGCGGAAACGCTCGTCAGGACTCATATCGTCCTGAAGAATCTTTGAAATTCCGAAATCAACTATCTTGACGAAAGGATATACGTTGTCCTTTGTCGCAAGAAGAATGTTTTCAGGTTTGAGGTCACGGTGGATAATACCTTTTCCGTGTGCCGAATAGAGCGCGACAGCTATCTGGGAAGCGACAGAAACAACGAACTCAAGCGGAAGTATGTGTTTTTCCTTCATCACATCGGCGAGCGAACGGCCTTCGACATACTCCATTACGAAATAAGCGTTGCCCTCTTCTGTGTATCCGAAATCAGTTACATCGACAATGTTGTCCTGACCGATGTTCGATGCCGCTATCGCCTCTCGTTTAAATCTCTCGACTGTATCTTTGCGCTTGCTCTGCTCATAGTGCAGGATCTTTATCGCCACTTTTTTCCGCAGAATCTCGTGCTCGGCGAGATAGACACTGCCCATTCCGCCGGTTCCGACAAGTTTGATTATTTTATAGCGGTCATTTATAACAGAGCCGATGTATTTTTCATCAAAATCAGCAGTAGTTTTCGATATCAAGGCTTTCCTCTCGAAAAAACGTCAAAGAAATCAAATCAATAAGAAAGTGTTATGTCATCAAGGTAAAAACCTGAAGCATTGTCACTGCCGTCGCTTACAAAGCGGAAACCGATCTCGACCTTCTGGCCTTTGTATGCCGAAAGATCACCTGTGAACTTATAGTAAGAGGTCGCAAGCTGTCCTGTGATTTTAGTTCTTGCACTGTCAAGAGCGCTTGTAATTGAAGGAGTGTCAGCCGAAAGGTAGAGCCCGCTCGTAGTCTCCCACATCTCGCCCTCTTTTTTTACAAGAACTTCAACATAATCGTAAGTTGCAACAAGATCTACCCATGCGTAGAAAGAAATCTCCGGTTTTCCTGATGAAGGAATCTCTATTACAAAATTGTAACGGATAAGATCCTTGCAGTTAGCCGGATAACCTCCGTCAACAACTACGGTCGATACAGCTTTCGAACCGATATGCGCCGCCGCCGGACCGATCACAGGAGTCTCTATTTCCAGACATGCCTGAGCCCCTTCTGAAGCAGGCACTATCGTCCAGTTTATACCGCCGTCCTCAAAACTTTCGTCGGAGATAATCTTCTTTCCCTCACTGGCATCACCAGTATCGGTATCGCTGTCATCCGACGTATCAGTATCATCAGCCGTCGTATCCGTCTGACCGCTGTCAGAATCATCTTCGTCAGGCTCTTCGACAACATCTGGCTGTTCCGGAAGATCCTCGGAATCAGGAAGTTCCTCGCCGCCGCTGGACACTGCTTCGCATTCGCCTGTCTTCAGATTGCATACCGGGAAATTCGGGTCCGACTTACAGTCGTCATTGGATTTGCAGAAAAGAGCGTCAGCCTCTTTGTTCGTAATGCAGAAACCTTCGTTTTCCTTGCATTTCCAGTTCATCGGGCAGTCAGCCTGGCTTGAGCAGAGCTGTCTTTTTTTGCAGTAATATACAAGTGTTCCGAGCTCCTCATCCTGCTGCGGATTATCAAGGTCGCAGTAAGCGTTTCTGGCACAGTCCGCATTTGAATTGCAGCGCGTCTTTGCATCGACTTCTTCCTCCTCGTCATCGGAACAAGAAACGGCCAAGACAAGTGAAATCATCAAAAACGGCAACAAAAACAAGAACTTTTTCTTCATCTCTCACTCCTAAAAAAATTTAGTCGGAGTATTGTATTTATATAAGCGGAAATTTCAACTATTCAGGGAAAAATTCGCCGCCGCCGTCGGCATGTTGAAATATCGGAATATCGGGATGCCGTTCAAAAAATGCGGCAGCAGCAAAAGCGCTAATTTTCGCGTTTGAATTCGGCTCTTCTGTTTTTGAACCACGCTTCTTCGTTCGAAGCCGTGTCTATCGGGAGTTCCTCGCCGTAGGAGACGATTTTGATCCTTGCAGCGTCAATGCCGGCCTGGATGTCCGTGAGGGCATCGGCCAGGGCAAATTCGCTGTCTGCGGCGAGCGGGGCCGTGTTGAAGGAGGATACGAAAATTGCCTTGGGAGTGAGGTCCGGGCTTGCCATAACGCCGTAAGGGCGCTGGATGAGGGAAACCCACAGGCCGCTCTTCAGGAGAAGTTCTTTGGTTTCTGCTGCCGAAGCCGGAGCTTTGGCGCCGAAGTCCACATAGTCCTGTTTAGCACTAGCCTTTACCAGAACTGCCAGCAATTTTCTCTTTTCGCCGCGGACAATCTGCTGCACGGTGCCACTGACGGGGCTGGTGAGGAGGATTTCCGGGCGCTGTTTGTCAGCCATCACGGGAGAACCGGCTTTTACTGCATCGCCTTCTTTGACCAGCAGCCTGGGAACCAGGCCGTGGATGTCTGTAGGCTTGACAGCAACAATGTCCGGGCTCACGGTTTTGATGACTTCGGGCTTGGCGGCTCCCTTAATGGGAACGTCCAGACCCTTTTTCAAAGCGAGATTGTTTGACATTATTGATACAGTTTTGTGTATTTGCAAAAAATACTGCGCGAAGTTACAAAAATTTTACTAATTTCGCCATAGTA
>CACZFE010000031.1 GCA_902780365.1 uncultured Spirochaetales bacterium | reverse complement strand
ACCGGACTGTCGATCCCGCCCGAAAGAAGCGAGAGATATTCGCCCGCACAGCCGACAGGAAGCCCGCGTGTTCCGGCGATCCTCTTGCTGAAAAGATAGATCCCTGAGCTGTCGATTTCCATTTCGAGCGCGAAGTTGTAGTCTTTCATCGAAACTGTAAAAACTTTGTCCATTATCGAAAGGACCGCGCCGGCAAGTTTCTTCTGAATGTCGATCGAATTGCCCGGATAGGCTTTGTTGGAGCGGGTGCAGATGACTTTGAGAACTTTTGTGCCGTCTTTTTCGGCTATTTTCGCGAGTTCCACCGCCTTTTCGACGATATCGTTCCATTCAGCGTCGAGCGGAAGCCTGAAAGCTGGCGAAAAACTTGAAATTCCCGGGATAAGCGAAAGACGGTTAACGACATCGTCAAGCGAATCTTCGCTTTTGAGCTCGACTTCCATCCTGCCGTGGAACTTCCTTGCCGAAGCGACTCCGGCCACACTCGATCTGATGTTGCTTAAAAGCAGGTCTTCGAACCATGCGCGGTTGCGTTTTTTGAGAGCGATCTCGTCGTAACGGACCAAAATGTGCGTAAACATCTTTTTTCCTTCAATTAATTAACAAAAAAACGCGGAATTTAACGAAAATCGGACTTTTTTGTCAAGAGAGCATTTGTAATCTCCCAAAATCTCTTGTTTTTTGAGATTTTTCTTTATATAGTGCGGCGTTTGAGCTTTTAAAACCTGGTGAAAAACATGGATTTCAACAAATTAACAGCAAAATTCAACGATTCAAAATTCAACCCTGTCTACATTTTGATGCTTGTGTCGTTCGTTCTGAGACTTACAACTTTCATGGGAATATCGGAAGGAGACGACCTCTCATACACTCTTCTCGCGAACAGGTTCGCGAACGGCGATTTCTCGGCGGGATTTATTTTCGACATCCGCTGGGTCGTCTATGTTCCGGTCGCGCTGCTCTACAAAATTTTCGGCGTGAACGACATCACTTCCATCGCGCCGACCTTTATTTACGGCATCGCAAGCGTGTGGCTGGCATACAAGATCGTGCTTGAGGAAACCGACAAACTTACGGCTTCGATCGCGACTCTGCTCTACCTTTCGTTTCCGATCGTCCTGATTTACGGCAACTTCCTGCAGGTAGCGCCGTCGCTTGAATTTTTCACACTTCTCACTGTTTATTCGTTTCAAAGAGGTCTGAAAAGCGAGAAAATCGGCTGGTTCGTTCTCGGCGGATTAGCGATAGGAGGGATTTTCTTCGCAAGAACTACCGGACTTTTCATTGCCCCGCTCGCCTCGTTTTATGTCTGGTATAAAAAAGGATTCAACAAAAAAACTATCCTTTGGATCGCGTGCGCCGCGCTCTGCTCGCTTGTTCTTCCGGCAGTTCAGGGACTGGTCTATCTCAGCGTTCACGGTGATTTTTTCCACTACATAACGATAAGCAAAAAAGGGATCGACTATCAGGACAGGATGTTCGATGTCGACCCGAAAGACCTCTTTTTCTACATCAGGACCATGTTTGTCGAAGGGAACTTCGCGAACTGGAAGATGTTCGGCCTCAACGGATACTTCATTACCGCATCCGTTATTGCCTGCATTGCCGGGATCTGCATGAAAAAAGCTGGTAAAGAGGTGATTTTTTTCATCTGGTATTTGTCCTATTTCCTTTTCATGACATTCGCTCCGACAAGTTTTTCCCCCTACACGACACTCATCAGGAACATCCGTTACGGGATAATTTTTCTTCTTCCGGTCTGCGCGATATACGGAATTTATCTTAGCAGAATGCTGAAAAGCAGACATCTTGCACTTAACATAACGGCAGTAGTCGTTGTTCTCACACTTTTCATAAGCAACATAGCCTTTTCGGTCCATGACAGCCGCAGGTTCAAAGACCGCAGGACCGAGCAGAAAAGTTCGATAGAGGCGCTTCTTAAAGATTATCCCGATGCTACATTCTATCTCGCCGACAAGAACATCGGACGCAGGATCGCCTACTATTCAGGCTATAAAAACAATAATTACCAGCACATACGTTCGCTGAAACAGATAAAAAAACCGGGTGTTTTCCTTATGCTGAGAAGGTTTCCGGGAAGTGTTTCCAGGCTCTACATCCCGAAAGAGGAACAGTTGAAATTAAGGAAAAATCCGCCCAAAGGAATGACTTTTAAGAAAAAGCTGCCGTTCTTTCTTGTATATGAAGTAGATCCGGAAACTTTAAGCAAAGGAACAGAAAAAGAAAAACAACAATAAAAACAGGTAATTACCTATGGGAGACTACAAATTTTTCGCTTCCACACCGCGCGGACTTGAAATGCCGCTCTCTCTTGAACTTTCAAGAATGGGCGCATCGAATGTCAGAATGACTGACGGCGGAGTCCACTTTTCAGGCAGTCTCGAAATGTGCTACAAAGCAAACCTCTACTCACACACTGCCGGAAGAGTCTATCTGGCGCTCGCGTCAAAACCATACAGGACCGAACAGGATATTTACGACCTCGCTTTTTCGGTAATGTGGAACGAATGGTTTTCAGTAAAACAGAGTTTCAGAGTCGATGTCGTAGCGACAAACTGTCCGCTCAAAAGCCTCAATTACGCGGCGCTGAGAATAAAAGACGGGATCTGCGACAAGTTCCGCCAGACCGATGGCATCCGCCCGAATGTCGAGCCGCACACGCCAGACATGAGAATACGAGGATTTCTCGACGAAAGCCAGCTTACTATTTTCATCGATACGAGCGGCGAAGTCCTTTTCAAACGCGGCTTCAGGGAAAAGACGAATATCGCGCCGATAAGGGAAAATCTTGCGTGCGGACTTCTCTTTCTTTCAGGCTGGGAACCCGGGATACCGCTACTTGATCCGATGTGCGGAAGCGGAACTTTTCTCATCGAAGCGGCAAGGATCTCGCTCAATATCGCTCCGGGAAGTTCACGGAAATTCGCTTTCGAGAAACTGCTCAACTTCGATTCATCGCTGTGGAACGCGACTTTGCAGACCGCTCTCGAAAACGAGCTTGACGACGCGGACCTTCCCATTTTCGGAAGCGATGTCTCGGCTCTTGCAATAGAAGCAGCGAGAAACAACCTCGAAAACGCAGGACTTGCCGACATGGTAAAACTCAAAAAGGCGAATATTTTAGACCTTACGGCTCCGGCCGGATCGGGTGTCATGATAGCCAACCTGCCTTATGGCGAGCGCATGGGTGAACTTGACGAAATGCGCAAACTTTACCCGAAGATCGGAGACTTGCTGAAGCGCAACTTCGCCGGTTGGAAAGCGTGTTTCCTCACGAACGACCTCAAACTTCCCCGTTTTATCGGACTTGCGACAAACAAAAGAGTTCCTTTCAGAAACGGAAATCTCGACTGCAGGATGTACGAGTTCAAAATGGTGGAAGGAAGCAACAAACTGTCGAAACAGGCTTCTGAAACCGAACAAACAGAATCCGACGGAGAAAATATCTGATGAAAGTCTTCAAGTCCCTCGAATCAGTTCCGAAAGAGGCCGACATTTCCCTTGCGATAGGCAACTTTGACGGAGTCCATCTCGGACACGCCGAAATAATCAGGCAGTGCCGTGCCGAAAATTCATGCAAATCGGCGATACTCACTTTCGACATACACCCGAGGAAGTTTTTATACCCGGAATTCGCACCGAAATCGCTTACTCTCCCGTTTGAGAAATACGCGTTTTTCAGGACTTTGGGAGTCGATTTCGTGATAGAGCTTCCTTTTGCGGAATATTTTTCGATGGATCCTCTTAAATTTCTCGATACTTTGAAACAAAACCTCAATCTGAATCAGATAACGATAGGATTTAACTTCTTCTTCGGCAAAAATCAGAAAGGAAACTCTGAACTCGCTTTCTGGTGGGGACGTTCCGCCGGCGTGAAAATCAATGTGGTCCAGCCGTTTCTCAAAAACGGAACGCGTGTCAGTTCGACCGCGATACGCGAGCTTATACTCACCGGACACATGAAAAACGCCGCATCGCTGCTTGTATATCCGTTCCTCATCAGCGGAACGGTAAAACGCGGGAAACAGATCGGTAGAACACTGAATTTCCCCACACTCAACCTTGAAACTCCCGACAAAATAATGCCGCCGGACGGTGTCTACATCACGCAGACCGTATTTGACGGCAAGCAGTTCACTTCTCTCACGAACATCGGTACTAACCCGACGATAGACGCCGAATCGAAGCAGAAAATCATCGAGACATGGGTAGATTCAGAGAATATCGGAGAGCTTTACGACCAGAAAATATCGGTTTATTTCCTCAAAAAAATCAGAGACGAAATCAGATTTTCCTCAAAAGAAAAACTGGTCGAAACAATTCAGCACGACAAAGAAACCTGCCGCAAATTCATGGAAACTAATAAAATCGAAAAACTTCCGGATATTTTTAAAGATTAAATCTGAATTCCGCTATTCGCAAGCCGGATAAGGAAGATATGCAGCACCAGCCGAAGGATCAAGCAGATCGCCGCTTGCGGTCATGGTAAGATTGCTGCCGTCATTTGCCGTTACTTCGTAGTTTCCGACATTGGTCACAGTGCGGACACAGTTGATTTCAAACTTGCCGCCCATGACATTGACAGTCATATCGCCGAAGAAAGCATACATGTTTGCGCCGGCCATATTTCCGGAACCGATCACTGTATTCTGCGGAACGCTGATCCCGAAAACCTGTTTTTGCGCATCACCTGAGAGATCGCTTGCACCGAAACCGTCAAGCCATACAATGATGACATTTCCGCTGTTTACCATTGCGAGCGGAAAAAGCGTACCGACCATCGGAATGGTTATTTCGTTGAATGTATTCGGCATTTCGTTATAGGTAAAATTGACTGTTCCGTTGCCACCGCGGCTCTGCAGACTTACACTTTCATTGATCTGACCTGAATAGCTGAGATCGAATGTGCCGATCACCTCAAATCCGGAATTTACCGGATCATTGTTCTCGTCGGGTTCTTCGACAGGTTCTTCATCGCTCACGACTTCTTCATCAACGACTGTTTCATCGGGCGCTTCGACATTTTCTTCATCGTTCTGAGCATCAACGTCTTCAAAGACAGTATTGTCGTCAGATACTTCATTTTCGTCACCGTTAGCTGTCGGCTTCGGATCTTCGTCACCGCATCCGGCAAACAAAAAAGCGATAAAAAGCACTAAAATCAAAGAAACTTTTCTCATAATTTACCTCCTTAGATTCCCTAAACTCCTTAGACTCCCTAAATTCCCTATTCCCCCTAAAACAGCGACTTGTTCTCGCCTGTATTCGCGCCGACAACGATGAAAATGTGATTGAGTTTGCCCTTTTTGAAAAGTGGGATAGCCTCGCCTTTCATGAAAAGGATATTGCTCTCATCCTCTTTCAGATTGCCGATTATCGCTATGGGAATATATGGAATCGTGTAGTTTTCACTGAGATTTGCACTCAGCATCTTTTTGCCGTCGGCTTCAGGCGAATTGCAGAG
This sequence comes from uncultured Spirochaetales bacterium, assembly GCA_902780365.1. GTDB lineage: Bacteria > UBP6 > UBA1177 > UBA1177 > UBA1177 > UBA1177. The sequence continues at coordinate 6,785 of CACZFE010000031.1, read as the reverse complement.
TTTGTCAAGAAAAAGAACTGAAAGCGACTGTCCGTTTCCGCGCAGGATCGCCGTGCATTCCTCCCTGTTTTCAAGAACCGCAGGGATCGTGAACTCTTTCGATGTTATAAGCTCGACTTCTGCCCTCGCGCCGTGGAAAGACGTGACAAGCCCGACAAGCCCCATGCTTGAAACGACCGTCGATTTTTCCGCCATAAGTTTTGCATACTGCTCTTCGTAGCTGATAGAGATCCTGTTCGGGTTAAGTTCCGAATAGTTGAGTATTTTTGCCGGAATGATCGTGTATTTTCCGTAACTGTCCTTGAGTTTCAGCAGTTTTGAAAGCTCCTCGTTCTCTTTCAGGATAGCGTCATTCATAAGAAGCCTGACTTTGAGCTCGGAAACTTCCTGCTCGAGAATTTTGTTCTCCTTTCCCACATTTTTGAGATCTGCTATTATCTGGAAAGTTTCGCGGATATTCTGCACCTGCCCGTAAAGAATCATCTGAATATCGTCAATGAAATAAAAACGCGAATTGTACTCGAGAAAGAACTGAGGAAGAATCAGAACAAGAAGGAAAGAAAGAATAAAAATATATCGGACAACTTTTTTCTTATTCAATATTGCTACAAGGATACAGTTTTCAAAAGATCAATGTTTTCAAGTATTTTACCTGTTCCTAAAACTACGGATTTAAGCGGATCCTCCGCAATTATTACAGGAAGGTTCGTGTCCTCTCGGATAAGAATGTCCAGATTTTTAAGCAGCGCGCCGCCGCCGGCAAGAACAATGCCTTTGTCAACGATATCTGCTGCAAGTTCAGGCGGAGTGTTTTCGAGAACGCTTTTTACCGCGGAAACAATCGATTTGACAACTTCGGAAAGAGCTTCCCTTATCTCGTCGCTTTGTATTTCGATCGTCTTCGGGACACCGGCTACAAGGTCAAGCCCTTTGACTTCCATAAACTCACGTGTTTCGTCCGGATATGCGTTTCCGATAGAGCACTTTATCTGTTCCGCCATCCTTTCACCGATCGCGAGGTTGTATTTCTTCTTGATGTAGTCGATAATGCTCTCGTCCATTTTGTCACCGGCAGATTTCACCGATTTGGAATAAACGATTCCGGCAAGAGAGATAACCGCGACTTCTGTCGTACCGCCGCCGATATCGACGATCATGTTTCCGGTCGGCTCTGTGACCGGCATATTTGCGCCGACTGCCGCAGCCATCGGCTGTTCGACAAGGAAAACCTCTCTCGCTCCTGCCCCGAGTGCTGCTTCGCGGACAGTCCTTTTTTCGACTTCCGTGATGCCGTAAGGAACGCCTATCGCGATCCTCGGTTTGATGAAGCTGCCGCGTTTGTATGCGTGTTTGATGAAATATCTGAGCATCTGGCTCGCGACTTCGAAATCGGCGATGACACCGTCTTTCAAAGGCCTGATAACGCTAATGTTTACAGGCGCCTTGCCTATCATTTCCTTAGCTTCGCGACCGACCGCGCGAACAGACTTCGCACCCCTCGAATCCTTTTCCTGAACGGCTACTACACTCGGCTCGTTGCCGACGATCCCCTCGCCTTTGACATATATCAAAGTGTTCGCCGTTCCTAAATCTATAGCGATATCGCTGGTGAAAACCGATAAAACATTATCAAGTTGAAGCATTTTTCCTTCCTTTAAACCAACAAAAACAAAAAAACGCAAAAGTATAGTAGTAAAAATTTAAAAGTAAAGAAGTTTCGCCTATTTACCTGCACTCAATTATTATTTCACTTTCAAGTAGAGATTGTCGTAGCCGAGCATCGATTTGAACTGCGCGAGCCTGCTCAAATCGATATCTGCGATTTTTTCAAGGAGGACATTGTCGCCGGCATCGCCGAAATTTATTCTTATCTGGAATTTCATTCTGAAAGCTGCCGGTGAATCAGAGAACATAGTTTTCAGATTCTCTTTGTTTTTCAAGAACTCGTCTTCGCTGCACTCGTAAACGAGAACAGGCTCGAAATCGCTGTCGTTTTCGCGGCAGTAAAGCATGAACTGGTCGACAGTCTTCACATCTTCCTTGATGTCGTTTATCGAGAAAATGACCTTTTCGAGCGTTTTCTCGTCGTCGTCACCTGTCATGACAGCGCGACCGCGGACTCTGAAAATAAGCGGTACTTTCGAAGCGAGCTTCTCGACATCGGGATTTCCCATCGGATTTCCGATTTTGTTTATTGAAAATTCAACCGAACTATCCTCGCTTTCCAGGATCCCTTTAAGGTAATAATCCCTTCCGTCGCGGCTTTTCACAGGCTTGATATCTGTCGTGATTATTCCGGGGACCCAGTTGTCGTTTCTCTGTCCGTAGAAACGTTTTCCTGATTCGACATCCTCTACTACGCTGCTTATCGAACTAAGCTCAAGATTCTGGAAATCCTTTCTGAAAAAGCGTGCCGGATGGTTGGAAAGATAGATACCGAGCACTTCCCGCTCCAAAGCAAGCATATCGAATACATCAAGAGCCGCGCCAGGGTCTGCATTTTTGAGCAGATCTTCGTCTGAAAGCGAAGTTTCGCCTGAATCGCCGCCATCAAAAGCCGCAAAGAGGCTCATCTGGTCGGAAGCCTTCTCTTCCGCGGCCTTTGCCCCTTCTTTCAAGGCATCAGGCAATATCGCAAGAAGAAGACCACGGTTTATGCCTGTAAAATCAAAAGCACCAGATTTTATTAAGAATTCCATCGCACGTGAATTGATTTTGGACTGATTCATACGGCATGTAAAATCTATCAGCGACTTAAATTCGCCGTTTTTTTCACGCTCTTCGATTATCGCGTCGACCGCCGCTTCGCCGACATTTTTAACAGCTCCGAAACCGTATCTGATCGCGTTTTCCTCGATCGTGAAACTGTTGAGACTTTTGTTCACATCGGGCAGATAAACGTCGATTCCGTGCTCTCTCGCGTCGCTGATATACATGAAAACTTTGTTTGCATCTCCGGCTTCGGAAGTAATCAGAGCCGTAAGGAACTCTGTCGGATAGTGCGTTTTCAGATAAGCCGTCTGGTATGAAATGTAGCCGTAACACGCAGCGTGGGATTTGTTGAAACCGTAGCTTGCGAACTTTTCCATGTGGTCGAATACCAGTTGCGCTGTCTTTTCGGGAATCCCCTTGTTCTTCGCTCCTTCTATGAATTTGACCTTCGCCTCGGCCATTTTCTTGGCGATTTTTTTACCCATAGCCTTTCGCAGACCGTCGGCCTGTCCCATCGTGAATCCAGCAAGCTTACGCGAGATCTGCATGACCTGCTCCTGGTAGACCATGAGTCCGTAAGTCTCGCTCAAAATCTCGCTCATCCACGGATGGTCGTATTCGATCGGCTCTTTTCCGTGCTTTCTGCGGATGTAGTTGGGAATAATGTCCATAGGTCCGGGACGGTAAAGCGCGACGGCGGCAATAAGATCCTCGATGCGGTCAGGTTTCATCTGGTGAATCATCTTTTCAAAACCGCCGCTTTCCATCTGGAATATCCCTTTCGTGCTGTTCTCGCAGATGTATTTGTATGTCGCCGCGTCGTCAAGCGGTATTTTGGAAATGTCAAAATCGGGTTTTTTCTTGCGGACAAGCGTTACCGCATGATTTATCATTGTCAGAGTTTTAAGTCCGAGGAAGTCGAATTTTACAAGACCGACAAGTTCGACCATCGTCTTATCATACTGCGTGACATGGTAGTTGTCCTTATCGACGAATATCGGCGAATACTCGTAAATCGGCTTCTGACCGATAACAAGTCCGCATGCGTGCTTGCCGGGCTGACGGAGAAGTCCTTCGATCTTCAACGCGATATTGATGATCTTTGAAAAATCCTCGTTGTCGCGGATGACCTGCCTTTCATTGGCAAAAGTATCTATCGCGGCATTGAGCGTTTTTACCTTATCCGCATCTTCAGGAGAAAGCTTCAATCCTGCGACAGCCTTTCTAAGCTTGTCGGGATCGGTGGCGACATCAGCCGGAACATTATAGTCGCTCACGAGTTTTGCCGTAATATCTTTAGTATTTTTGAGGTATTGCGGTGAATACATATCTGCGAACGAATCGGGAACGAGTTTAGCCAGTTTGTCGGCGGTAGCAAGCGGGATGTCAAGTGCTCTGGCGACATCCTTTATTGCCGACTTTGCCTTGAGCTGACCGAAAGTGGCGATCTGGGCAACATTTTCGTAACCGTATTTGCCCTCGACATACTCAATGACACGCTCACGGTTGTCCTGACAGAAATCGACATCGAAATCTGGCATCGAAATTCGCTCGGGATTGAGGAATCTCTCAAAAAGAAGCTCGTATCTGAGCGGATCGAGATCGGTGATCCTCGTGCAGTATGCAACAAGCGAACCGGCACCGCTGCCACGCCCCGGCCCTACAGGGATACCGTTGTTTTTCGCCCAGCGGATAAAGTCGGAGACTATGAGAAAATATCCCGGAAAATCCATTCTGATGATGACACCGAGCTCGTAGTTAAGCCTTTCGCGGTAAGCCTGCTTCTTGTCTTCGGGCGTTCCGAGTTCTATAAAACGCTCTTCAAGCCCTTTTTCAGCCATATCACGGAGAAACTCAGCCGGACTTTTGTTACCGGTATCAAAAATAGGAAGATAGTTGTGCCCCAGATCGAGCTGGACATTGCACCTTTCGGCAATCTTCACCGTATTTTCAATCGCTTCCGTTCCGGCCTCGCCGTAAACACTGAAAAGCTCGCGCATCTCCTCTTCGCTTTTGAGATAAAACGCCGCCGTCTCATGGTGCATTCTGTCGGTATCTGTAACTTTTTTCTTTTCGTTTATGCAGAAAAGAATGTCCTGCGCCTCGGCATCTTCGGGGCTCAGATAGTGGACATCGTTTGTCGCGACAAGCCCCACCCCGAGTTCCCGCGCAAGTTTTATAAGTTTAGGATTTACTTCTTCCTGCTCCTTTATTCCGTTCACCTGAAGTTCGATGAAGAAATTGTCTTTGCCGAAAAGTTCGATGTATTCAAGCGCTATCCGTTTTGCATCGTCATCTCTCCCGGCAACAAGGGCACGCGGGATCTCGCCTCCCAGACATGCACTCGTCGCGATTATTCCTTCAGCGTGTTCTTTGATAAGCGCTCTGTCGATACGGGGCTTGTAGTAAAACCCGTCGACAAACGCAGTAGATGCCATATAGCAGAGATTTTTATAACCTTTATCGTTTTCGGCAAGCAGAAGAAGATGGAAAGCATCTTTTGCTACCTTTTCCGTTCTGTCATGCGCCGAAATATAGGCTTCCATGCCGATTAGCGGCTTGATTTCTGCATTTTCGATCTTGTTGTAGTCCCCTTTTGCGTCTTTTCCGATCATCGTCGTATAGAAGTCTACGACGCCGTGCATGTTTCCGTGGTCTGTGATCGCGACTGCGTTCATGCCGAATTTTTTCAGTTTTTTTGCAAGTTCTCCCGGCTTTACAAGACCGTCAAGAAACGAATATATTGTGTGAAGATGCAGGTGAACAAACGCCATTTTACCGTCCGTTTTCTCTATTTATTGTTGATTTTATTGTATATTTCCATCATCTGCGCTACATTTGCATTCCAGTCGTAGAGTTTGAGAACACGTTCTCTTCCCGCATTACCTATACTTTTTCTGAGCTCTGAGTCAAGAACAAGTTTCTCAAGTTTTTCAGCCGTTGCGGCTGCATTTTTTCTCTCTACAACAAATCCTGTCACGCCGTCTTCGACGACTTCAGGAAGCCCTCCGACATTCGAAACCACGACCGGTTTTCCGCAACTTTGCGCTTCGATAACGGCGACTCCGAAACTTTCATAGTTCGAAAGAGCCGCATAAACATCCAAAATATTGTTAAAATACGGAACTTTTGAATAGTCAGCCATTCCCGCGAAATAAACTTTATCCTTTATTTCAAGTTTTTCAGTCAGACTTTCGAGATTTTTTCTTTCGCTGCCGTCTCCGACAATTAAAAGTTTCAGCGGAAGTTCGGGATGCTTTTTTGCAACCGTTGAAAAAGCCTCGATGAGATAGTTTATTCCGTATTTATCTTCAAGCAGTTTTATCGTTCCGACAACGATATCTTCTTCTGAAAAAGGAGTCAAAGCCGCTCTTTCCGCTTTTTCGGGAGCAAATTTGACGGTATCGATACCGAAAGGTGTCACTTCGATCTCTTTATCGGTGTATTTTTTCGTTTCGGCAGCCATCACATGACTTGTCGAGAGGATTTTATCGGCCTTTTTCAGATTGTATTCGAGAATTTTTCTGTGAAGGGAACTCTTTTTCGGAAAATCGAAAACATCGCTTCCCCATACTGAAAGAATGAACGGATGGAAACCGCTCAAAGCTCCGAGCAGACCGTAGCTTGTTGCGAAGTGTGCGTGAAGGATGTCAGGTTTGAACTCACGGATCACTTTTTTAAGCTGCGGCAGAACTTTCAGATAGTTGATTTTGCTCAAACTGCCGAATCTTTTCTGCAAATTGAATTCGGTAAATGAAAAATTCTCACTCGGATAATCAGCCTTATTTACCGGTTTCAGGCTGAAAAGACGGATCGTCTCCCCTCTTTCAACAATGGAATTGACCCACCTTTTCGTGTGGATCGATGATCCGTCTGAAAGAAAAAGTATTTTACTCATGAAGCAGACCTATCAGTTTTTTCAATCCTTCCTTTCGTGAAAACTTCACTTTTTCAGGATAAGGCTTTGGAACAAAATCATATATTTCATCTAGCGCATTCTGTATCGAACCTTCGTCGTTGCGGCACCAGAAAATATTAGGATAATCCTTTGATATTTCCTGGATCGTCCCGGT
>CACZFE010000030.1 GCA_902780365.1 uncultured Spirochaetales bacterium | reverse complement strand
TCTGTATTCCGAGAATGGCATCGTGGTTGTGAAGAAAACGCCGTTTTGCTTCACATTGTACTTGGCTTCATACTCGAAAAAAGCCAGTACCCGGTCCTTCTCCGCGCCCCAGAAATCCAATCCCAGGTTCTGGGCCATCCGGCACAGTTCGGCCGTCAAGGATACGCACAGGGTGGCGTGGCCCTGGTCCCGTCCGCTTTCCATACATTGGGCGATAGCGGCGCTTTTCCCGTCCGGATCGGCGATGGGATCGAATGGGACGAGATTCTTGAGGGCACCGCTTCCCTTTCCGTATAGGAACTGCCTGTTCACATAATTCACCATGTCCGCATCCTCCAGATAGGCTCCGATGGCGAGGATGGACGCCAGATTACAGAGTTCCCAGTTGGACCAGTAATGCAGGTCGCATACATTCGGGCCGCCGTGGTTCTCGATGAACCAGTAGTTCTTGGCATACCAGACGTCCCGGAGCCACTTCCCGAAGGTATTCTGCTCGGACGCGGACCAGCCGGAATAGCTCCGCAGGAGCTCGGCCGCATTGGCGAACGTGTAGCCTTGGAAGCCGGCCAGGAGGTACTGGTTGTTGTCATTGGCGGTGATCTTCTTGCACACCGTGGCCCATTCGTTCAGGATGGCGCGGGCCGCCTCGGCGTACTTCGTGTCCCCGGAGACCTGCCAGCGCAGGGCGAGCTGGAAGGCGGCCGCCGCCTGCTGGTCGCAGAGGATGTAGTTCTCGCTGGAAACACCCGTGCCCGTGGGATCGCCCCGGACGATGGTGGCCAGCGCGCTGGGCTTGATGTTGTCCTGCGCCCATGGGCTGTTACACAGCTCCTTCCAGGAAGCGAACACCGGGTCGTTGGCATCCGCCGCGGCGACGTGCTGCTTCACGCGGGCCAGGTCGGCCGCATTGACATACGCGCCGGGGTGGCTGAACTTCACCGTCACGTCGGGAACGGGCTTCTCCACGGGGGTGAGGTCCACTTCTCCCTGCTTGGGCAACTTGTTGTTGCAGGCGGCTGTCCCCGCAAGGACAGCCGCTGCAAACAACATACAAACCAACCTATTCATACGTGATGCCGGTCTTGTTGGACCACTCGAGCAGATAGGCGTTCATCTCGTCCATCGAGCGGAACGTGTGATGCCAGAAGAATCTGTAGTACAGGTTGTTGATGTCCTGGAGATCGGCCTTGTCGGAGTTGCGGATGTCCGCATACTTGATCTGCCAGGTGGAGAAAGTGATCACCGTGTTCTCCGGGAAGGCGGTGCCGTTCTGCCAGTTCTGGTCCACGAGGCTGTACACGAGGATCGCGGAGCCGTCGGAGCACTTGAACTTCTTGAACCACTTGTTGTTGGAGCCGCCGTAGTTGCCGGAGTACTTGGTGCCGTCCTCGGCCGTGCCGGAGGTGTCCAGGTTGATGTTGCGGGCGAACTTGCCCTTTCCGTACTCGTCCATGCGGTCGTTCACGTCATCCACGCGGATGGTGATGATCGGGTACTCCTTGGAGATGAAGGTCTGGCCGGCGTGTCCGAAGTCGCCGCGGCCGGTGTTGGCATTGGCCTTGTTCGGGACGATGTACAGGTAGCGTTCGCCGGCGTCGCTGATGCGGAGCTCCTTGAACAGTCCTTCGGCAACGAAACAATTGAAGCAGCCAAAGCGGCAGCCGACGCAAACAAGGAAGATCTGGAACACGGATGCGGCAGCAACTTTTCCTGGAATATGTATGTCCGCGCCGGAACGACCAGCACAGATGCGAAAGAAGACATGTATGCAGAAAGAGAGGCTCCTGCCAATGCAAATGACGACTACATCGATGTCTGGGCAAGCGGATACGATGCATTCAATCCCGGCTACGGAGCAGACCTTGATCAAAATAATCCTGAAAATGTTAAAGGCACTGCTGACGGCAAATTCCTCTCTCTCGGAAAAGGCGGAAGCGTCATCGTAACTTTCACGGATCCGCTGCTTCTGGATGGAGGTGAAATGGGCGAAATCGGCTCTGACTTCATAATTTTTGCGAACAGCGCAAACAATCATGCCCTCGCAAAGGTCGAAGTCAGCAGCGACGGAGAAACTTTTGTCGCATTCGACACATACTTCACAGGAAACGGACTCGGCGAATCGGAGATTTTCGGTTTTGCAGGCAAATTTGCTAACGGCAAAGGAACAAAATTCGATCTCTCCGACCTTTTGCTGAAACCTGAAGTCAAGGAAGGAAAAGTGGATCTCGAAGCGATCACGATCATCAGGATCACCGACATTCCCGGCGACGGATCTGTTACGGATTCTCACGGGAACCCGATATTCTATCCTTACCCGGCAGGCGGTTTCGAGCTTGACGCTGTAGCAGCAGTCAACGAACTTTTTTAGACGCCGCCGAAGCCTGTCGATATATCGAAATATCGGAATATCGACGGCGGCGACCGGAATATCGAAGGCTGCGTCCGAATTCTCAACAACTATTTCTTTCCCATTTTTCTCAAGTGTGCTATAAAGTTCCGGATTTTGATTCCGGAGGAAACGTGAGCAATAAAAAGACAAAAGACCCGAGACTTGTGGCAAGTTCGCTGATTCAGGATGTGCTTGACCAGTCGTTTTTCGTGAACGAACTTCTGAACGATTCACTTTCGGCTTTCGATTTTCCGAAAAGACGCTTCATAACGGAGCTTGTCTACGGCACGGTGCGCAACATTACGCACCTTGATTATTGGATCCTCAAAGTTTTCAAAAAGCCTCTGAAAAAAATCGACAAAAATCTTCTTTCACTGCTTCGCGTCTCGCTTTACCAGATACTTTTCATGTCGAACAGAGAGGCTGCAACGATAGTTTTCGAGGCTGCAGAACTTGCGAAACGCTGCGGAAACGACAAAACGGCAGGTTTTGTCAACTTCATTCTGCGCGAGATCCTGCGCATCGGCCCGACACGCGAAAACATGGAAGCAGATTTCGGCGAAAGACGCGACGAGTTTTTGCAGACATACTATTCCGTTCCCGACTGGTTTTACGCGAGGATAAAGACTCAAGCAGAAACTTTGGGCAAGGATGTCGAAGAATACCTGCAGATCGTGAACAAGCCGCTCGGGATCACTCTCAGGATCGAAGGCGACGAAAATATGCGGCAGCAGATCATCGAAAAGCTCGTTTCGAAAGGGGCTTCAGCCGAAGAAGCGAAACTCAGCCCTTACGGGATCTGCACAAATAAAGCGGTCAACTTTTCGATGCTCAAAGGTTTCGACAATATTTACATTCAGGATGAATCTTCACAGCTTTCAGTTCTTGAAATGGATATCAAACCGGGTGACAAAATTCTGGATATGTGCGCCGCTCCCGGCGGAAAAACCCTTTTCGCTTCGTATCTGACAGGAGACGAAGGCTTCGTCACGGCGGTGGATGTCAACGGAAACCGCCTCAATATGCTTGCCGACGTCGTCATCCAGCACGGAAAGAAAAATATCGGAATGAAACTCCACGACGCGACAAAAGACAACCCGGAATGGCACGAAGCTTTCGACAGAGTCCTCCTTGACGCACCTTGCAGCGCACTCGGAACAGTGAGGAGACATCCTGAGACAAAATGGATAAAGAACGACAACGACCCGGCGAAAATGGCTTCGATCTCGGGAAAGATCCTTGAACAGGCGGCAAAATATCTTAAAAAAGAAGGTATTTTAGTCTTCTCCGTCTGCACCTTCACAAAAGAGGAAACCCTTGAACAAATCAAACGTTTTTCCGCGCATCACCCTGAATTTACCGTGGAGAAATCGTATTTCACCGTCAAAGAACCTGATGACAACAGAGACATATTTTTCATCTGCAGAATGAGGAAAATAAAATGATCATTTTTATCGGATGCGGCGGCAGTGAAAGCGAAGAAAGTGAGAAAAACGAAGATTGCATCACAATCGACAGCTATACATGGTCTCCGAAATCGTCAGGCCAAATCAGTTGGGATGATGCCGTTAATTTTTGCAATGACCTTATTGTATGCGGATATTCCGACTGGCATCTGCCGACAATAAGCGAACTTCGCACCTTGATAAAGAATTGCAGCGGCACAGAAACCGGCGGCAGTTGCGGTGTAACAAACTCCTGCCTGTCGAGCAATTGCTGGATAAAAAGTGACTGTACTTGCGACTATTATGAAGACGGCATATACAGCAAATTCGGAGAAAATGATTTACTCTGGTCTTCTTCTGATCTATCAGATGCTATAGATGCAGCATGGGGCGTCTATTTCCGCCATGGCTACATACGCGAATTCCGTAAAACTGACGGTCTCCATGCCCGTTGTATTAGATAAGAATTAGCTCTCTTGACCGCATTTTTCGCAGTCACTCCGAAAAGCGCAACATTAAGTACCCCTGCTTCACCGGCATAGACAAAAGACTTTTGAACAGCTGTAAATTCAGGTGGGATCAGGTTGCTATCTACTGCACTCGTGTGAATGTGATATCTTAATTTGGGATATTGAGTAAAAAGTCCACCTCGAATAAGCACAGATCGTCCCACGATTTCACAAAACAAGCGGTTGAGTTTCACAAATTCTTTAAAATCTCTTTGATCCATGCTGAATCCAACACTTCGAATGCAAAACACTTTTTGCCGAGATCTTTTAACGATGCTCCGATGTGGTAGAGAATTTTATTATCGATTATCAGAAAGCGGTCATGTGCCTTTGTCGTGTGTTTCAGTGTAAGTTGCAGATATTGTTCGTTGAATTTTTGGATATCCTGTTCGCTTAATTTTGTTTTAGGATCTGTATAAATCGTAACTTTCACATCTTTCTGCTTTTTGACATCTTTCTGCTTTTTGGAGAGCCTTTCCAAAACCGACAGATCAATGTCGTTGTCAATCAGAACGATTTCATGCTCCGCACTTTGAATGAACGATTCGAATTTTGCGTAGGCATCAAAAATCTGACCTTGGAAGAAAACTCCTTCAACCGGAGGCAACGATGTTCGGACAAAAAAGTCTATTTTTTCCTCTGTTTTGCTTACACGACGTTCCAACCTGTCTATCCTCTGATTGACGGCATAACCTTTAAGTAAATATTCCTTTAGAACGCTGTTCGCCCATTTGCGGAACTCTACACCGCGTTTTGATTTAACACGGTAACCAACAGAAATAATGACATCTAAGCTATAGAACGCGACAGGACGATCTGAATTTGCAATTTGCAAAAAATGCAAATTACTCTCTTTGTCAACTTCTCCGTCCTTAAAAACATTTTGAATGTGCCTTGAGATAACAGATATATCACGCTCATATAATTCTACCATCTGGTTTTGCGTAAGCCAGACCGTTTCTTCCTCCATCATGACTTCCAAATGGATCGTATTGTTCGGTTGGTAAATCACTATTTCATTTTCCATTTCGAACTCCATAAAAACATCGCAGACAAACAAGATAGAAATTTTAATAAATAAATCAAATTTTGTTATAAAAATTTTATTTAACACTTTAATTGCAAAATAAGAAAATCCGATAGACAAATCATATTTATCCGGCATTGAACTCTTGTCCCGCTGCTTTCTTGCTTTTACCTATTGTTTGAATATAAAACTTCCTCGTTTTCGCACTGTAACAAATGAATTTTTGTGACTTTTTCAAGGAGACAAAAATGATAAAAATCGCTCCTTCGATCCTTTCAGCCGACTTTTTAAAACTTGAGGAAGAAATCCGTTCAATCGAGACAAGCGGCGCCGATCTTGTCCATCTCGACATCATGGACGGTCACTTTGTTCCGAACATCACTTTCGGTCCGATGATCGTGAAACAGATCCGTCCGCTCGTAAAACTTCCTTTTGACGCGCATCTCATGATCGAGAACCCGACGCAGTTCATCCAGAAGTTCGCCGATGCGGGCTGCGAAATGATCACTGTTCATGCCGAGACGGAGCAGCACCTTCACCGTACTCTCCAGTTCATAAAAAGGCTCGGACTCAAGGCCGGAATTTCGGTAAATCCGCACACGGCAGTCGATTTTCTCCCTTATGTCGGTGATCTGTGCGATCTCTTTTTAGTGATGAGCGTAAATCCCGGTTTCGGCGGTCAGGAATACATAAAAAGTGCTTCTGAAAAAATCAGAAAAGTTGCCGAGATCCGCGAAAAATACGGCTTTAACTACGAAATTTCGGTTGACGGCGGCGTGAACGCGAAAACCCTGCCTGAAGTCATCAAAGCAGGTGCCGACATCGCCGTTATGGGCTCGTATTTCTTCGGCAAACCCGCATCGGAAAGAGCTGAACTTGTAAGAAACGCAAAAAATATTTCTAAATAGGAGAGAAAAATGAGATGTCCCGACTATGCAACTGAAGAATTTATAGCGCATGTCATCAGAGAGGATCTGGGGCGCGGCGATGTCACGACGAACTTCGTCACGAATGAAGTCCGCAACGGCCGCGCTTTCATCAAGGCGAAAAGCGACCTCGTGCTTTGCGGAGCAGACCTTGCGGCTTATGTATTCAAATTCATCGACGAAGACCTTGAAATCGAATTTCTTGCCGAAGACGGCGAAAAACTCTGCGCGGGCGAAAAGATAATGAACATTTCGGGAAACGCCGCTTCGATCCTCAAAGGCGAAAGAACAGCTCTCAACTTCCTGCAGAGGCTGAGCGGCATCGCATCGCTCACTGCCGAATACGTAAATGAAATCGACAGATATTCCGAAACAAAGATAGCCGACACCCGCAAGACCACGCCGGGGCTCAGAACTTTGGAAAAATACGCGGTCCGCACCGGCGGAGGCAGCAACCACCGCTTCGGGCTTGACGACGGAGTCATGATCAAGGACAACCACATCGTTCTTGCCGGCTCTATAGCCCAGGCAGTCGAAAACGTCAGAAGCAGGATCCATCACCTCCTTAAGATCGAGGTCGAAACGACGAATCTCGATGAAGTAAAGGAAGCTCTTGCGGCAAAAGCCGATGTGATCATGCTTGACAACATGGACTATGACATGATGGCTGAAGCTATCGAAATAATCGGAGACCGTGCAAAAATCGAGATTTCAGGCGGAGTCACTCTTGAAAGAATAAACGAGCTTTCAAAACTCGGCGCCGATTTCATTTCGGTCGGTGCTTTGACGCATTCCGCCGTTGCGAAAGACATAAATCTGACACTCGAAATCGTTTAAAACCATTGGAGAATATTATGAAATTAAAATTTTTGCTTCCGTTTTTTGCACTTCTTTTCATTTTAAGCTGCGGAGACGATCCGGACGATTTTGTCCCGAACGATGACGACAGCCTTTACGGAACAGAGGATGACGACAACGATCTGCCCGATGCCGGACACTCAGAAAACGGAGAGCAGAACGATTCCGAAAATTCCGACACAGAGGCGGATACAGGCGATGACAGCGGGACAAACGGAGATCCCGACAACACTACGACCGATAATGAAACGAACTCTGATGATGATACTGAAACAATGCCAGACAACGACACAGACACCACACCGGATGACGCCGATTCAACCGATGATTCCGGTGATTCACAAACTGACGACGATGCCGACAGCGATACCGGAGACAATGACGCAGACACCGGATCAGGCGATGACGACACCGATTCCGGCAGCGATACCGGCGAAGAAGACGAACTTGAGGTCGTTCTTCCCTACAACAGCGGAACTGTCGATAAAACAATGAGTTTCAACACGAAAATCAACAAAATCGATGTTCTGCTTATGATCGATCTTTCCGGTTTTATCACTGCAGTGCACGACAACCTTAAAGCAAATGTAAAAACAGCGATCATTGACGGAATCAAGACAAAAGTTCCCGATTCGGCGTTCGGACTCGTCACATTCGGAACGATCGAGCAGAAAAACGCATATACTCTGGCTCAACCGGTCACGACAGATACGAATTCTGTCAGAAACGCTGTCGACGGGATCACAAAAGTGACATCAGGTTCGACCGCATACCAGAATCTCGCTCTCTGGGAAGCCGCTTCAGGCGAGGCCGACTATGAACAGATCGCATACTCGAACAGCATCGGGGAACCAGCCTACGACAGATCGATAACCATTCCGGCTGTCGACTGCACAGGTCAGGAAGGAAACCGCGGCGGAGCCTGCTTCAGAGACAACTCTATGCCTGTTTTTGTCATGGCAAGCGCAAAAGCGTTTACTGATTTCTCCAAGACGGATTACAACTGGACAAACGGCGGAAGCAAGATGAAGACCAAAGCCAACGCAATTGAAAAAATGAATGCGATAAACGCGAAATTCATAGGTATTCATGCAAGCGGAACCTCCTCGACAACAAATCCTGCAAGCGATTTTGAATATATCGCAAAGCAGACAGAATCGCAGAACACCGCTGACCCTGCCGGCTATTTCAACACTTCCGAAGCCGCGTCAGGCAGCGATTTCTCCGCGAAGATAGCGGAAGCCGTAACAAATCTGACCGACAACATCAGGCTTGATGTGAAAGCAGTTTTCAGCCACAACGAAAACGGATACGGTGTCGAGGATACCGCACAGTTCATAAAATCGTTCTATCCGGTTGCGGCACAAACCGTCAAAGCGGGAGATACGGCGTCTTTCGATATAACTTTCGAGAACAATTTTTATGAAAACACGACCTGTGAGCCCCATAATTTCATCATAACGGCAAAGGCCACAGGAGAAGGACTCGTCCTTGACAGCCGCAGCATCAAAGTTGTCGTTCCCGGCAAGGAAGAAGGCTGCGACTCACTTTAAATTTCAGTAGATCACACAGGAACTTTTATATTTTCCAGCAGCGTTGCGATGACGCTTTCTTTTGAATTTCCCGAAACAAACGAGGAATTGTCGAGAATTATTCTGTGTGCCAGAGCATGTACGGCGTTTGAGAGAATATCATCGGGGATCACGAAATCACGCCCGTCGAAAGCGGCGGTCGCCTGAGCAGCCTTCATCAGTGAAAGCGCAGCTCTCGGACTTGCCCCGAGCTTAACGTTCGGCGCGTTTCTCGTCGAATCGACCAGCTTGATTATGAAATATTTGAGTTCGTCGCTAACTTTGATCTCTTCCACTGCGCGTATCGCCTCACACGCTTTGTCAAAAGAGACTGCGGCATCGAGATCTTCAAGCTCGTTCACAAAACCGCGGCCGTTGAGGATCTCCATTTCGGCTTCGGCTGAGACATAACCCAGCGAAAGTTTCATCGCGAAACGGTCCATCTGCGACTCAGGCAGCGTGTAGGTTCCCTTCGATTCAATATTGTTCTGCGTCGCAATGACAAAAAACGGTTTTTCCAGCACAAACTGTCCGGCATCGGTGCTAACCTGCCCTTCACCCATCGCTTCGAGAAGAGCCGACTGCGTTCTCGGAGAGGCGCGGTTGATCTCATCGGCAAGGACGATGTTTGCGAAAACAGGCCCTTTTTTGAACTCGAACACCGAGGTTTTCGGATTGTAAACTGAAATTCCGGTAATATCCGACGGCATCAGATCGGGAGTGAACTGAATACGGTTGAACTTCATTCCGAGCGACTTCGCAAGAGCTTTCGCAAGCGTCGTTTTGCCGGTCCCTGGAACATCTTCAAGGAGCAAGTGCCCGCCTGAAAAGAAGGCGCAGACCGTTTTCGTGATTACTGCGTCGTGCCCTTTCACAAGTCTGGCGATATTGTTTTTCACATCGTTTAAAATCTGCCGAAGTTCAGCGTTCTCCATATTTCCTCCACTACAAAAGACCGGAGATTTTAGCAGAAACGTTTTACGCCGCAAATTTTGTCCTTTTCATAGGAATCGCAAAATGGATTTTTTCGGAAAATTGAGTATAATATATCGCTTTTTGCAAAGCGGAGGTTTGTAAGGATATGGAATTTAAAAACAAACTTGAGAAAAATTTCCTGAAATTCCCTTTTGAGCTGTTTGACGCGATTTTTTCGCAGAAAAGTTTCATCGATATCGAGCGGCTCAACGTCCACGACAGGGAATCGGGACTCTCTTTCATCAAGAATTACGGATACGACATAACCGACCCCGAAATTGCCGAAACAGTTTCATCGATCCTGAGCGAGGCAAAGACATTCATCCAGACTTATCTTTCGGAAGATCCCGAAGGAAAAACGGAAACTTTGATAATTCCGCCTGACATTCTGTGTGACGACGATATCGTGAGTCTGCTGATAAAGGCTTCGGAAAAGGAGAAAACTCTTGAACAAGCCTGGGCATGTGCGGTCCTGAGAGTAGCTCACACGATCACCCATGTCGAAAACGACCTCGCAAAAAGCTTTATGCCTGGGATCAGAAACCAGATTTACAAGCGTTTCAGCTCGCACCTGAACGGGAGCGCGGCAGGCGGATACTTTCTGGGGACCGGCGATGACGCGATACGGCTTAAACTTTTCGAGATAAAGAACGACAAATCGCGCGACAGCCTGATTCTGAAACTTCTCCACAAAAAAGAGAATGTCACAGCTGATATTTTCGACCGCGTCGGAGTGCGGATCGTGACCTACACAAAGCTTGATATCATCCTTGTCCTCAGATATTTCGCGACTAACCACGTTATTTCGTTTGCAAACATCAAGCCGAGCAGGACAAAAAACAACGTCGTCAACATTCCGCGTTTTATCGAAGGTGTAGAAGAGCTTAAATCGCACGACCTTTCGTCGTGGTCGCAGGAAGATGTCTCAGAGTTCCTTGAAAAATATCTCGAAATTCCGCCGGAGGAAAAAGAGGAAATCACGAAAAGAAATATCGAAGAGACAAATCTCTATTCTTCGACTTCATACTCCTCGATCCAGCTTACAAGCCGCCTTCTCATCACCATGGAAGACCCGATAAATCCGGCGAAACCGACTTACCGTTTTTTCTTCCCGTTCGAAGTGCAGATCCTGGATGAAGAAAGTTTCATCGAAAGCCGCTCCGGGCGGGCAAACCACGAGGAATACAAGAAAAACCAGATCGTTGCAGCAAGAAAACGGGTTCTGACTAATGTTCTCCGTTATCAGAGGCAGCATCCCTGGGAAATGGAAATAAAATAATGGAGGGTATTATGAAAAAAATCTTTTTGTTTCTGACCGTTTTGCTTGTTTCATCGCTTGTTTTCGCACAGAATGCAACGATAACACTCAAAACCGGCAAGACAATTTCAGGAAAAATCGTAAAAATCGAGTCAGCTCCGCTCAACAGCAAGTCGCTTTCCGAAACGACAACCATCATGGCGGCGCAGGGTGTCAACGAACTTATGCTTAAATTCGCCGACATCAAGGAAATCAACTTCAAAAGCAGCGACGACGTTTCCTGTTTTGAGGACGGCAGATTCGTTCCTGTGAGAAAATTCTGTTCGATGAAGTCGCTCTACCAGATCGTTCCGAAAGTCAAAGGGGAAAGCAAGGAAGCTATCGAAATCGAAGATGACAAAGTTTTCTTCTTCCACATCGAGGGTGAAAAAACTCCGGTTGCAGCATTTTTCTACAAAATTCAGGTCAGCAACGAAGGAAACGAGAGCAAAAAAGATTACCCCGACCTCGAAAGGGAAGTCCTTTCACTCAGCAAAAACGGCGTTAAGAAAATAGTTTTCAATTAGGAGGAACAATGCTTATCCACGCAAACGAAGAAACTTTTCAGGCTGAAGTCATCGATTTCAAAGGTGTCGCAATCGTTGATTTCTGGGCTCAGTGGTGCGGACCGTGCAAAATGCTCGGACCGATTTTCGAAGAGCTTTCGAACGACTATGCAGACAATGCAAATGTCAAATTCGTAAAGGTCGATACCGACGAAAACATGGAACTTTCGTTCAAGTACAAAATCCGCGGAATCCCGTGCATCAAAGTTTTCAAAAACGGCGAAGAAGTTGAAACTTCAGTCGGTCTTGTTCCGAAAGAAGAACTCGAAGATTTAGTCAAAAGAAATCTGTAATTTTTTTAATTGCGCCGGAATCGTGGCGAAATATCGATATTCCGACATTTCGATATATCGACGGCGCGAATCGTTACGACATGGCACACTTATTCACCCGGGATTTCATCATCGTCGCCGGATTCTTCCGGTTCTTCCGGTTCTTCGGTTTCTTCTTTCGGTGGATATTCGTCATCTTCGGTGCATACACGCTCGATACCGCTTTTGTTGTAGCAGTGACATCCGGTAAGATTTACGCTCTCAGCCATTTTAGCTTTGCCCCAGAGGTGATAGAATTCTGTTACTGAAGGATTCGTGTCCTTTGAAATCACCATATATTTGTCGGGATCCTTGTCTTCAAGATAGTAGCAGTATTTGTAGACGAATTCGTTCTGAAGATCATAGAAATAATCATATTTCGTAACGACAAAGGCCTGCGTCGGTTCGCCTGAACTTACAACTTTTTCAAAATCGTAAAGATTCATGTCTATATCAGTACGCTGGACTTTGAAAGGCCCGGTATAGTATTCCTTAGGTTCAATGCATTCCTGCGCTATTTTGACGATCGTTCCCTGATTGCTCGGATATCTGAACATAAACTGCTCGCAATAGTAATTGTTGTAAATATCTTCCGGATACGCAAAGTAGCCGATGCCGTAATCAAGGTTATAGACCGGATAGTCCACCATTATCGAATAAAGCGCAAAAACCTGGGTGCTCTCATCTTTATCGATTATTTTACTCCAGTCAGGGAAATCCGATTTCTTCTTCACGGCTCTGTCATCCATAAGAACAAATTCCATCTCGTCGTTGAGAATATACATATCCTTACTTTCATTGAAATTGTTGAGAATTATGTGGATCTCACCGGTTTCGGGATAGTAATAAAGCATTGAATGCACTGAATAAACATCTCCAGCATGACCGTAAAATTCACTGTGAGAGCCTATGCCGTATTGCGTTCCGAGACCATAGATCGGCTCTCCCAAAAGTTCTACGATATCAAGCATCTGATCCATGCTGTCTTCGGAAAGGATCTCGCCGTTAAAAAGTGCGTGACCGTATTTGAAAAGGTCTTCGGCATTGGAAATAAGAGCTCCTGCAGTCCAAGCTTTGTGCGGATATTTGTAAGGAACAAGATTTCCGTGAGCATCATAGGCGTGTCCGTCAGCTTTCGCTGCTTCAGGACGATCTTCCTCAAAACCTCCCATATAAGTATTTGTCAGTCCGAGCGGTTCAATTATTTTTTCACGGATGACTTCATGCGCAGGCTTACCGGCCGCTTTGCTCATAATGAGACCGGCAAGAACATAATTTGCATTGATGTAAGCCCATGAAGTTCCGGGCTCGAAGTTGAAACGTCCGTTGACATTTTCCACGATATCTTCAGGATCGAGAACTTCCGTCATTTCCTGAATGCCTGATGTGTGGTTGAGAAGCATTCTGACAGTAATCTGGTCGCCCTTCTCGAAATCGGGGAACCACATGTCTATCGTCTGGTCGAGATCGACTTTGCCTTCTTCCTGCAAGAGCAGCATCGTTACAGCCGTAAAGTTTTTGGTTATGCTGCCGACTTCAAAAAGGTCGTCAGGCTGAAGTTCCTCTTTCGTCACACTGTTGCGCACACCCAAAGCGAAAGAAGTAAGTTTGTCGTAACCGTAACCGACAACAACACCTGTGCCGTGCGCAAAATTGAGGTACTCTTCCGCAAGATTTCTGATGCTTTCAAGTTTTTCCTCTTCGGTGACTGCCTTCTGCTCTTCTTTATCGCTGTCGCTGTCATCCACAGGATCGTCTTCGTCAGTTTTGTTTTCCTCATTTTCTTCATCTTCATCGTTTTCTTCTGTTTCTCCGGCATCCTGATCTTCAGAAGTTTCGTCGGAATCCGGCTGTTTATCCTCATTTTTCGAGGAACTTCCGCAGCTCACTGCAAAAAAGAGTGCCGAAAAAACTGCACAGAGAATAAAAAATCTTCTCATGACAAGGCTCCTTAAAATTATGCTAAAAAATTTCAGCCGGAGAAAGCAATGTGTCTTTTGCTTCAGGAAGAGTGAACGGATAATCGATGTTGAAGTGAAGTCCGCGGCTTTCCTTGCGCTTCATCGCACTTTTTATGATAAGTTCCGCAACAAGAGTAAGGTTTCTGAGTTCGAGAAGGTCTCTAGACACCTTGAAATTCCAGTAGTATTCGTTGATTTCATGCTTCATAAGTTCAAGTCTGGCCAGAGCGCGCTCGAGACGTTTGTTGCTGCGGACGATGCCGACATAGTTCCACATTATGCGGCGGACCTCGTCCCAGTTCTGTTTGATAATGATTTTCTCGTCTTCGTCTTCCGCGTCTCCGGGGTTCCATTCAGGCGGTTCGGGACATTCGCCGGTGTAGTCCTCAAGATACGAAACGATTTCCTTTGCAACATATTTTCCCATAACAGCCGCTTCGAGAAGCGAGTTCGATGCAAGTCTGTTTGCGCCGTGAAGCCCGGTATGAGCGACTTCTCCGCTGACAAAAAGACCGGGGACCGAAGTTTTTCCAGTCGGTTCGCTCTGCAGGCCGCCGCATGAATAGTGCGCTGCGGGAACGACCGGGATCGGCATTGTCCGCATATCGATTCCGGCATCCATGCATATCCTGAAAATATTCGGGAACCTCTGCTGCAAAAAGTGTCCGTCGAGTTTTGTCATATCAAGGAAAACGCAGTCGTCACCGCTCATCTTCATCTCGTGGTCGATGGCGCGGGCAACGATGTCACGCGGGGCAAGCGATTTGAGCGGATGGTATTTTTCCATGAAAGTCTCGCCCTTTTTGTTGATGAGAACGCCGCCTTCGCCGCGCAGAGCCTCGGAAATAAGCATAGATTTTATTTTTTCGTGATAGAGGATTGTCGGATGGAACTGTATCATCTCCATATTTACAACGGGAACGCCTGCTCTGAAACCTATAGCGACACCGTCTCCTGTCGTAACGTCAGGATTCGACGTGTAAAGATATACCCTTCCGCATCCGCCTGTCGCAAGAAGCACGGTTTTCGCCGTGATCGTGAGGATCTCACCGTTTTTGCCGAGAACATATGCGCCGATTATCTTGTTGCTCTCACTGCTCATGAACTTTGATTCGGTGATTACGTCAATCGCCGTGTGGTTTTCAAGAACCGTGATGTTCGAGTGGAGAAGGACCGCCTTTTTGACGACTTTTATGAGTTCAAAACCTGTAATGTCGCCGGCGTGGACGACTCTGCGCTCCGAGTGTCCGCCTTCCCTGCCGAGATCAAGCTTTCCTTCTTCGTTTTCAGTGAAGTGGCAGCCTAACTTTTCGAAATATTTGATTGCATCAGGGCCGTTCTCAACAAAAAAGCGGACTGCTTTCTCGTTGTTGAGACCAGCTCCGGCAGTAATCGTATCCTTTATGTGCTTTTCAAACGAATCGACATTGAAATCAGTTACAGTCGCGATCCCGCCCTGAGCGTTCGCACTGTTCGAAACATCGATCGCCTCTTTCGTGACGACCACCGTTTTAAGCCCTTTTTCGGCAAGACTCAGAGCGGTCGAAAGCCCCGAAAGACCGCTTCCGATAATAAGAACATCCGCATAAATCCTTTCCATTTTTCACCTTAATCGCTTATATACCAGGATTCACTTATAAGTTCGTCCATAGCTTTAGTTATGATTTTTGTGTCGGTTTCCGACATGTTGACAAATTTGGCGCTGAGGCCGAAGACCTGGTCTTCCTCGCTGCATTTCAGCACTTCAGCACCGCATTTGATAATGTAATCAGTGCCGGGGACCTGAAATTCGATATCAATTATCGTTCCTGTCTCGTACGGATTCGGAGAAAGGATATACATGCCGTTCGTGCTCAGATTCGCCGTCTGCTGGAAGTAGTCCGCATCACCTTCTATATTTCTCACCCACATTTTGACAGGGATACGCTCTTTCGTGCGCCTTTCATGCTGTCTTCTGTCCTTTTTGCCCCTCGGATCGTTCGGAAGTTTGAACTGCAGGTCGTCTCTACGGTCTTTGTTTTGTCTCCTGTCTTCCATTTTCCTCTCCTTAAAAAAACTACAAAAGCAAACAACGGAATATAATTCAATATAATTTAAAGTCCAATAAACCTTGATATATTCAAATGGTTTTTGTCTTTGGAATCAATCCAGTTTTTTCGGGACGAAATCGAAATAATCTATCATGAAATAGTTGTGTTTGCTGACCAGTTCGCGCGGAACGATCCTGAAATCGTGCATTCCTTTGTCGAGGTGCGTATAGAGCGAGATGCTGTTCATCTTTTTCTCGTCGAAATGGAAATCAAGTTCCGCCGCTTTTTTGCCGTCAATAAGAAGGTCGAAATCGCCCATCTCCTTTCCCTGCAGGCCGTAGACCCTTATCTCGTAATCGCCGCCCTTGTTTATTTTCTGCTTGAAATCGTAATATTGTTCAGTATCCACGAATCTGCAAAACAGCAAAAACTGGTATTTTACAAGGTATTGGTAAGGGGGTTCCATGTCCAGATACGCGTCAAGATACGACATCTCGGGAAATGTCTGGCAGAAATCGGGACTTCCTGTCAGAGGAAAGGATTTGTTCTCAAGATCGACATGGATCTCTCCGGTATCTTTCGGCGCAAAGATCTCAGTGATTTTAGGCGGTTCGGTATTGTTGCCTAACTTTTTGAACAATGCCCAGTAATATTTTTTCCCGGGATATTCAAACATTATCCGCCGGTTCTGCTTTTCGCCCAGATCGCGGACATAAATGATCTTGTTCTTTTCGAAATGAGCGTGATCCATCAGCGCATAACCCGATCCGTACATTGTAAAAGGAGCCACAAAAACGACTCCTTCTTTGATCCCTTTAGCATCAAGAGCTTTTTTGAGATCGGCGCTGACATTCCAGAAACCTTTGTCGTAAGTCTCTTTCAAGGCAGGAAGCGTAAAAAACGTCTGGTATAAAACAGCGGCAGAGAACAGAGAAAATATCAATATTTTAGCAACCTTATTCAAGTTATGCCTTTTGAACGCCCCTTCTGTCACACGGCTGAAGGCATAAGCAAGAATCATAATGAGAAAGAATGAAGTTTCATAAAAATAGCGCGGTCCGAAAGCATTTCCGTGATAGTAAAAAAAGAAATAGCCTGCCAAATTCACGAAAAAGAGAGAAAATAAAAGAACCAGCTTGTTGAAATCGCCCTTGTTTTTGCCTAAACCGAATCTGTGACAGAATTTGCGCGGCTCACTGTAGTTGAAAAAGAGGTCCTGCTTGAAAACCAGCGGGTCTCCCGTGTAAATCGAGTTGTAGTAAAGAAGAAAAACGAGAAACGGCGCGAAGAAAGTAAGCGACATCAGCCCCTGGTCCAGCGCTTCGGCAAAAGCATGGAGATCACGCTTTTTCACGAGAACTAAAGAGTAATGAAGAATCAAAGGAATCCCAACAAAAAGGGTGTTCTGAGGGCGTGTCAAAGCAAGCCAACCAAGAGAAATTCCCAATATAATCGGATATTTGAATGTTTTGCGTTCTACCATATGAATATATGCGAAAACTGCGAAAAGCGTAAGCGTCATGCAGAACGAATGTGCCATCCATGTTCCGCCCATCACAATGAAGAAGGTCGAAAAAAGCATAAAGAACATTGAAATCACTGCGATTTTCCTATCAAAAAGCTTTTCTGCTATCTTTCCTGAAAGAAAGACATTCAGCGCAGTGAGAAGCGGGTTGGCAAGTACAGGAATCCCCAAAATAACGAAAGGAACCAGAAAAAACGAAAATCCCGGCAGAAAGAGCGAATAGAGCTTTTCTCCGTCAGGAATCATGTAGGCATACTGAAAAAATTCGTAGTGCTCAGGCATTTTGCTGTGAAGCCTCCCTACAGCAAAATTCTGCGCCATAACAAGGTAATTTATGCTGTCCTGAACATGCGGAATTCCCTGAAAAAACAGGAACGCTACAACAAGAGAAAGAACGAATGCGGCAGCCGGAAGAATGAAAAACGGCGATCTGCCGAAATCCAGATTTATCTCAGGAAGACCGTATTTGACGGAAAGAGCATAGAAAAGCATCAGAAAACAAAGTATAAGAATATGGAATACAGGAAATGAGAGACTAAGCGGCAGCATAATGTCTCCGAATGTCGCCCAAAAGAAAAATATCAGAAAAACAACTACTGAAATCAACGACTTAAAAATCACATTCATCACAGAGCCTCAACTTTTTCAGAAGGAAAAAATTCAAATTTGTCAATTATAAAATACTGCTGTTTATCGTTAAAATCGGGTGAAAGCTTTATAAAATTCATCCCTTTTTTGAAAAAAGCATCGAATTCAACGCTGTCAAGATGGCTGTCTTGGGAATAAAAATCAATTTTTTTACTGAATTTGTCAGTTTCAAAATAAAATTTTCCGCTTTCCGGAGTCGCGGCGAAAGTTATTCTGACCTTATAATTTCCCTCTTTTTCAAAATTCTGCCCGAAAGTATAGAACTGCGATTTTTCCGTAAAGCGGCAGAAGAAAAAAACCCGTCCGGAAATCATATCCTCAGGCAGCGTAAAACCAGAATATTTGTTAACAAAATCAGGATATTGCGGGAATTTATTGCAGTAATCGGGAGCTCCGTCGACAGGGTTATTCTTATACTCGGCCTCGGCAGTCACCCATGAAACCGAAGGATCACGGTGTATTTCAAAAATTTCAGGCTTTTTCTCCGCGCCGGCACTGAACAACGCTGTGTAAAACTTTTTCCCTTTGTAGTAATCCATCAGATTCTGGTTTGACATATAATCCAGAGCATGAGCGAAAATCAGTTTGTTTTCATCGATTTTATGCAGATTCATACGCACCGCGCCGTCAGCATAAAAGGTGTCAGGAGAAATAAAAACGACTCCTTCATCTATGTTTTTTTCCGCCAGCACCTCGTCAAGAAGCTTGTCCCCTATCCAGAAACCTTTCGAATAGTAGAAATTTTTCGCCGGCAGCATCCAGAAACTCTGAAAAATCAGCGCAGCAGCAATAAATGCCGGAACGAAAACGCCGTTTTTGAAAAACGGTGTCACGAATATTGTTTTCGATTTTCTGACTGTAGCCAGAATCCCTTTAGCGATCAGCGGAAAAAGAAAGAAAGAACATTCGTAGTAGTATCTCGCGCCATACCCGTAATCTATGTAGTAATAGAAAAAATAAACTGCAAGAAAGACAAGATAACCTATCAGAAATATTAAATTTTTCTTAAATTCAAGTTTATCATTGGCAAGCAGGAACGAAAGTAGCAGAAAAAGCAGCATAAACGGATTGAAAATGAAATCCGAAACAAAATAATAAAGCCTTTCAGCCGTGATTTTGAAAGCGAGCGGAACACTCAGACCGTCTTCCGGCATTTCGTAGGGAGTTCCGAATTTGCAGCCTTTTCCGAGGCCGAGCCCCATGCAGTTGTCCTCCGGTTCCTGGATATTCCAGTATCCGGCATACTTGAACTCGGTGATCTTTCCGCTTATCGCATAGTTCGAATAGAGCAGAAGAAGTAAAAACAGGGAAATCACTCCGCCCATAACCGGAACAATTTTAAAAAACTTTTTTTTATCAATAAAAACAAATAGATAAAAAAGAACGAACATCAGCACGAAAAGAGCGTTCTGCGGACGGATAAACATCAGAAACGAGATAAAAAGAGCCGAAAAAGCAGTAAAAACATACCTTTTCCGTCCGCTGTTTTTTACAGAAAGCATTGCCATGTAAAAAGCTCCGAGAGTGCAGACTGCACAGAAAGAATGAGCCATCAAAGTTCCGCCCATAAGAGCGGTATAAAGAGAGAGCGATGCAAGCGCCATAGTTATGAAAGCGACAGTTTTTCCGTAAAACTCATCAGCTATCTTTCCGATAAAAAATACCGAAACGGCATTAAGCAGCGGATTGCATAGAAACGGCACACCAAAGAAAACAAACGGTGCTAAAAAAACTGAGAAACCAATTTGGTAGATAGAATAAGTCCCTGAAATCGCAGGGTTTATATACAAAATATGAAAAAACTCATAGTAAGGATGAAGAGGCGTCGTAATTTTGCCGTCAAGAATCGCCTCAGCCAGATATTTGTAGTTTATTTCGTCCGGAACATGGGGAAGACCTCGGAAAATAAAGAAGGAAACCGCAAGCGAAAACAGAAAGGAAACAGCCGGAAAAAGATAAAGCCGGTAAGGTTCGCCCCTCCTTAGCGCAGTCTTGATTTTTTCAGCCGGAACAAAGGCGAAAACCGCAGATGCAACAAGAAAAAGCACAAACATTGTCGGGAGATGAAAGAGAAAAAGAGCTCCGAATTTGCCGGCAAAAGCCCAGACAAAAAAAATCAGAAAAAGAATTATCGCAACAGACAATCTGACCGTTTTCAAAACTGCCCCGAAGATTAAAACTCGTCACCTTTTAGTTTGCGGTAGAGTGTCCGCTCTGAAAGCCCGAGAAGTTTAGCTGCGTAATGCTTGTCGCCATCGGTAAATTTCAGTGTTGCGTCGATCATTTCTTTTTCGATTTCGTCAAGCTTTTTATCTCCGACACGGAACGAAAGAACTGCAGCGCCGCCGTTTTCAGAGTGCGCTCCCGGATCTCCGCTTTCTCCTGACGGAAGCCAGGAACCAGTCAGAACGAAACGGCTTACGAAACTTTTGAGTTCTCGGATATTGCCTTCCCACGACTGTTTGACAAGTTCCTTAATCGTTTCGTGATCGGGATAGACCACCTCTTTCGCGAATTCGATCGACGTTTTCTCGACAAAATGTTTTACGAGAAGCGGGATATCCTCCTTGCGCTCCCTCAAAGGCGGAATGTGCAGTATAAAAGTGCTCAGCCTGTAGTAGAGATCTTTTCTGAAATTCCCTTTTTCGGCCTCTTTTTCGAGATTTTTGTTCGTCGCTGCGATTATCCTGACGTTCGCGTGCAACGGAGTCGAACTGCCGACCGGAAGATATTCCCTCGATTCGAGGAAACGGAGCAGTTTTGTCTGGAGAGAAAGCGGCATATCACCTATCTCATCTATGAAAAGCGTTCCTCCTTCTGCAGCTCCGACAAGACCAGGAGAATTTTTGTCAGCACCGGTGAAAGCCCCTTTTTTGTAGCCGAAAAGCTCCGATTCCATCAAAGATTCGGTTACTGCAGCGGCGTTGAACGCAACGAACGGAGCCCCGACGCGTCTGCTTTCGCGCAGAACGTAACGGGCAACGAGCTCTTTTCCGGTCCCGCTCTCGCCTGTAATAAGGACTGTTTCATCGGTTTTCGCTATCTCTGCGGCATTTTTGAGGAGCTTTTCCATCGCTTCGCTCTGGTAGATTATGCGGTATTTATCCGCCGAAATATCGAGGTTTTCCTTTTTCAGACGAACATTTTCTTTCATAAGATTGCCGACTTCTATAGCTTTGTTCATCTGTTCGAGCAGAACTTTCATGTCGATCGGCTTTGTGAGGAAAGTGTATGCACCGTTCTGCATCGCCCTGACGGCGGTTTCTACGTTGCCGAAAGCGGTTATCATGATTATCGGGATCTGCGTTTCCAGATCTTTCACCGCTTTGATTATTTCGAAACCGTCAAAGCCGCCGGGAAGAAAAAGGTCTGTAACTATAACTGAAAGTTCGTGCTCCAGCTCTTTGATGATTTTTAATCCTGCAGTGGCCTCGGCCGCAGTCATAACTGTGTAGCCCGAGTTGCCGAGCAGAAACTTCATCGACTGGAGTATCGACTCTTCGTCGTCTATGACAAGGACTATCCTGTTCATCCCATTTTATGCTTCTTTTATGTGTTTTTTGAAGAAAGGTCTCAGAATCAGAAGTCCGAGCGGAGTGACAAGTGCCATTCCGCCGATTATTACCCATACCATGTGGTGGTTCGGATAACTCGAAGCGATCTTTCCTGCTTCGTCAAGCGGAACGTAGGAGCTTACGAGCCAGCCCGAAAGCGGAGCAACGAAGAATTTCGCGAAGAAGAAAGGAAGGACTGAAAGAGAAATGTAGGTTCCCTCTTTTCCCTTCGGAGCGATCTCGGCCGTGAACTGCATAAGTCTCGGAGACCAGATCGATTCGCCGATCGTGAAGATGATGAAGAAGAAAATCAGCGACCAGTACTGCATAGAAAGCGGATTCTGTGCGAAGAACTCCTGAAGTCCGTTCATATCTTTTGCGATTCCAAGCCATTTGATGAAGATGATCTCGCTCAGAACCGAGTCGTTGAGGAAAGAGAACATCGTGCCCGGAAGAACTGCGATAAAGCAGCTTGCAGCCGAAACGAGCGATCCGATGACAAGCATTTTGTAAGATTTCGTCTTTCTCGTGAAAGCAGCTACAAGCGGAGTGAGGTAAATAATCAAAACAGGGTTGAGAACACCGTAGATCGAGCCGATCTTCGCGCCTTCGCCCAGAACTCTGATTCCGTATTTCGGGAAAGTGTAGTGAAGGTGGAAGAATACGAAACGGACGAAGAGGGTGATCGTGAGGATACCGATGAAAATCCAGAAGTAATTTTCTTTTACGGCACCGCCGATCTTCTTGCCCATTGAAACAGCTGCGCCTTTGACAGCCTGGAAGCCGCTTCCGTGCTGTTCGACCGGTTTTTTGATGATTTGCGAAGTGGTTTTTCCGGTCTTTTCGTCGGTCTCTTCGACAACTTCGATACCGTCACGGATGAACATGATCACAAGCGCACCGACAACCGTAAGTCCGACAGCGATGAGGAAGAGCATCTGATAACTCGAAAGATGAATTCCTGCGAGATCTACGCCTGCGTTTTCATTGATGATTTTGCCGGCTGCATCTCTCTCGGCGAATCTGTCTCTGACAAAGTCGATAAGCCAGCCGCCGACAGCGTATGCGGCGTTCATTATGACATAGAAAAGACCGAATCCGAGAGCCGCGCCCTCTTTAGTCGTGTATCTTTTGATCGAAACCGAAATAACAGGGGAAACAAGCGCGAACCCGAGTGCGAACGGAATGAATCCTACGATGAAAACAACAACCGGATTGGTTATGAATGTCATTGCCAGACGCGAAACAAAAAGGAATATGACGCTGAGGAACATTACCTTTCTTACGCCGATCGTGTCAACGAGAGCACCTGCGACCATGCCTATGCAGGAAAGCAGTATCGACCAGATCATAATGATGTTTCCGGCAGTGATGTCACTTACACCGCAGTCAGCCGAAAGCCACAGCGTGAGAACCGGGTTCATAGCGGCATAGGCGATGTACTGAATAACCATGTATCCGAAAAGGATCCACATATCACGCGGCGATTCATGCAGATCCTTGACATATTTCCAAACGATAATACCGGCGGCAACTACACCGGCAACCAGAAGTGCAACAGCTAAGATAGAAGCAGCATTCATAAAAAGACCTCCAATCAAATATCTAAAAGTTAGTGATGATGTCCGCAGCCGCAGTTGCAGTCATGATCATCGCAGTCGTGGTCGTCGCAGCCACAGTCGTCTCCGCACTCTTCACAGCCGCATCCGCAGTGATGATGAGGAATTTCAACACCTGTTGCTACAAGTTCCATTTCGAAAGTAAGTGTTTTTCCTGCAAGCGGATGGTTGGCATCAAGATAAACAGTGTCGCCCTCGATCTTCGAAACGACTACCGGAATAACTTCGCCCTGATCGCTCTGCATCTGGAAAATAGCCCCTTCGTGGACATCGGCGTCTTTCGGGAATTCTGACTTCTGAACATCGAAAATATAGCGTTCATCCCTTTCACCGTAAGCCTGTTCCGGCGGAATTACTATCGTTTTCTTGTCGCCGATTTCCATGCCGATAACACCGTCCTCGAATCCGGGAATAACCATTCCTCCGCCGACTTCGAACTTTATCGGTTCTCCGTTTTCGTAAGAATTGTCGAACTCCTTTCCGTCTTCCAACCGTCCGATGTAGTGGATTGCCACCTTGTCGCCTTTCTGAACTGCCATTTTTTCTCCTCCAATATTAAAAAATCGAGATTCCATCTCAAATTCGTGATATATTAAAGATTTATGAAAAAAGTGCAAAGAATTTGGGCAATAAAAAGGTGAAAAAGGTTATTTTTTTATTCGATTGACGGTTCGAAAAAGTCGAAATTGACATATTTGCCGTCAACGCTTTTACGCACAGCCATTCCAGGGTTGGTTTTGATGTAGATTTTCAAAACGCCGTCCACTTTTTTCGGATAAATATAGGCAACTTCGGCCTTGAACGCCCGAGTATCAATGATATTGAGCAGATACTTCGGAATTTTGTCGAAATTGTGTACATCTATTACAAATCCGCCGCTTATCTCCCTGAACTGATAATCGACTTCACCGTCAAGTTCCATGGTGACACGGCTGAATTCGGGGAATTTTCTGAAGAAAATGTTTTTCAGCTTTCCTTTCTTTGTCAGTTTCGTGACTGGAAGATCTGGCAGTTTTTCGCTCAAAGCCGGCTCTTTTTCAGCTTTGACCACTTTAAGCTGGCGTATTTCGCCGTCTTCCGATTTGACAACTTTTTTGAGTTCTACGATCCGCTTTTCTTCAGCCATGCGCTTTTCTTCAGCCATACGTCTTTCTTCCTCGGCTTTTTTGAGTTCTGCCAGGCGTTTTTCTTCAGCGATCCGTTTTTCCTCTTCAGCCTTTTTAAGTTCAGCCAGGCGTCTTTCCTCTTCAGCTTTTTTGAGCTCTGCCAGGCGTCTTTCCTCTGCGATCCGTCTTTCCTCTTCAGCCTTTTTAAGTTCAGCCAGGCGTTTTTCCTCTTCAGCTTTTTTGAGCTCTGCCAGGCGTTTTTCTTCTGCGAGCCGTTTCTCTTCGGCTAAGCGTTTTTCTTCGGCTAAACGCTTCTCTTCTTCAGCTTTTTTGAGCTCGGCAATACGTTTTTCCTCTGCGGCACGTTCCTCATCGGCAAGTTCGTTCATAAGGGAATTGACAAGTTCAGCCTCTTTTTCCGCGGCTATGCGGCGTTTTTCTTCATCGGCTTTTTTGAGTTCAGCCAGACGTTTTTCTTCTTCAGCTTTCTGAAGTTCGGCCACCCGCTTTTCATCTTCAAGACGTCTTTTTTCTTCCGCCATGCGTTCTTCTTCGATTTTACGTTCCTGTTCAGCCGCCGCAAGACGCTCAGCCTCTCTGTGTGCCGTAAATTTCGCGATTACAGAATCAAAATTCTCGTCATCAAGAAAAACCGAACGGCTGAAACCCATGATTATAGTGCCTTTGCGGTTGAAAAAAGTATATTGAGCCCCCGGCTCGACAAAAAATATGAATCTCGTCATTCCGCCTGAAACGCTTTTTTCGACAGACTTGATCATTTCGGGCAAAACCGGAAAATCGGTGCTTTTAAAAGTTCCGTTCGCCTCAAAAACAATCCTGTCGGGATTGCTCAGGCGATACGAGGAAAAAGTCGGATTCTCGTCGGTGTCTCTAATCCCCGGAATTGCCTGGAGTATCTGTCGTATCCCATTCGACAATTTCGGCTGCAATGCATTTGCCGTTATCGATAAATCCGAAATCGCCTAAATAATCATTGAGAGGTTCGACCTGTTTCACAATAAGATTTTCTATCTTGCCGACCGTCCTCTTTATGCCGTCAACGTCCTTGACTTCCGTTATAGTCAGAGTTCCGTGAGTCTGGAAGTAGTATTCCTGTGCGGTTGCAAGAGCTGCATCGACCCAGACCATTACGCACTGCTGGCACTGCATATAATTGTCGTTCTGGCCTGTTCCGAGTTCGTAAGTTCCTTCTTTAATTTCACCCATCAGGAGAATTTTTATAATATCAATGGTGTTGGCACCCAATGACGGACTGAAATAACCGTTTATCTCATCGGCATACGAACCGCCCATCGTTATTTTCGGGGCTTCGATCAGCGTGCAGCCTTCAGCATCTGTTGTATCTGTATCGTCGGTCGTGTCGGTATCATCGGCCGTATCTGCGTCATCAGGTGTTACGTCGTCTGAATCATCGGCCGTATCTGCGTCATCAGGTGTTGCGTCGTCTGAATCATCAGATGAATCACTGCTATCCGAAGTTGTATCGTTACTATCGGCATCCGTTGCATCGCTATCCGTTATGCCGGTATCCGATGTGTCAGCATCACTATCGGTCAAATCATACTTTTCGTCAGAACCGCTGCATGCTGCAAGGCAGAAAAGTGCCGAAAACAACAGAACAAACAGGATTTTTTCAACAATTTTACTTTTCATCTGTTAAAGCTCCTTTTATTTCGTCAGCTGTTTTTTTAATATTTTCAAGAACATTCTCAGCAAGAGGATCAAGAGTGATAACGCGGACTTTCGTTTCTTCAGCTACCGATTTTATGACTGAATCGGGGATCTGAGCCTGCATAAATACGGCTTTTGCATTGTTTTTCTTTATAAAATCTACAACTTTCGCCATATCGACTGCGCCCGGTTCCTTTCCTTCGATTTCAAGCGGGACCTGTTTGAGACTGAATCTTTCGGCAAAGTATCCGAAAGCGGGGTGGTGAACTACGAAACTCTTTCCTTCAACTTCTTTGAGCTGAGCGGCAACTTCGTCATTCACTTTTTTGATCTCAGTTTTCAGAGTTTCGCCGTTTTCGCGGTAGAACGCTGCATTTTCAGGATCAACTGCGGAAAGTTCAGCAACGGTGTTGTCGGTCATAACGATAAGGTTCATCGGATCGAGCCATACGTGCGGATCGTGCATTCCGTGATGGTGGTGATGACCGTGGCAGCCTTTTCCGTTAAGGCAGTCACAGCCGCCGTGTTTTTTGCAGCACTCTTTGTCGCCTTTGCAGGGGCATTCTTTGCCGCCGCAGTGAGGACAGCCTTTGCCGTCTTTACATCCGCACTTACAGTCTGCACAGCCTTCGCAGTCTGCTTT
Source organism: uncultured Spirochaetales bacterium (assembly GCA_902780365.1). GTDB lineage: Bacteria > UBP6 > UBA1177 > UBA1177 > UBA1177 > UBA1177. Next base: position 805 of record CACZFE010000030.1, on the reverse strand, counting down.
GTCACCGTGATGTTCTTTGTGATGAGGGCAGCCTTCGTGCATTCCCTTGTGCTCGTGTTTTTCTTCTTTCGGAGCGTCGAATTCCGGAACCGAACACGCATCGGCACCACATTCATCTTCTTTTTCAGTTTCTTTTTTTATTTCGGAACCGTGACAGCCGCAGCCTTTTCCGTTGAGACAGTCGCAGCCGCCGTGTTTTTTGCAACACTCTTTGTCACCTTTGCACGGACATTCTTTGCCTCCGCACTTAGGACAGCCGCCGTGTTTTCCCATTTTGCGGAGCGCGATACCTTTGTGCATATCGGCGAATTTGAGATTCGGGTAATCTTTTTCAAGTTTTTCGATAGAAGCTGCTTCGAAGGGGACTCCGATTTTGAGGTAAAGTGCGGAATCTTTGAGGTCAGCCATCTTTTTCGGGCCCGGTTCATAAGTTTCAGGCGTGCTTGACGGCTCCATCATCGTGTTTACTCTGACTTTGTCCTTGCCGACGGACTTGACGATATAAGCCTGCGGCGGGATGCTGACAGTTACATTGAGAATGTCCCGTTTTTTTGCCGCGGTACTGGCCTCGCTACTGGCTGCGCTATCCTTGGAAGCGGTTTTTTCACCGCAGGAAATGAGCACAAAAAGAGCCAGAAACAGAACCAAAATTTTCATGATTTTTTTCACGAGACATTCTCCTTAAAAAAATTAAACTTCACAAATATCCATGATCTGCCTTGTGACAGATTCAAACTCTTTTGCAGCCGGATTGCTGTCCGCCGCGTAGACAAAAGGGAGTCCGCAGTCGCCCGATTCGCCGATA
>CACZFE010000029.1:12463-21900 GCA_902780365.1 uncultured Spirochaetales bacterium | reverse complement strand
TAACCAAAAAGAACTTTCTAAATTAACGGTCATGGTTACTGATCCATTAGAGCAAGAAAGAATAGTAAGCATTTTGGATCAATTGTTTGAAAAAGAGCAGCAAGCCAAAGAAGCCGCTGAACAGGTCATTGATCATATTGACTCAATGAAAAAATCCATCCTCTCCCGCGCCTTCCGTGGAGAACTTGGCACCAACGATCCCAATGATGAGAGTGCGATAGAGTTGCTGAAAAAAGTCTTGGAAGTTGAACCTACTCCGCAACCTAGGAGAAAGGGTGTTTTTCTGCCAAAAGATTTGGCAGTTAAGCTCAAAACAGAATTAGAGAGAAAGATTGTTAAACTGTTCATTCAAAGAGAAACAGATACTCTTACAATTCAAGAATTAATAAGCGTAAGTTCAAAAACTTTCGAGGTGTTAGAAACACTGCGTGATCTGGAAAGCAGACAAATCATCAAAAAAGCGAAAGATAACAACATTGTTTATACCCTGATGAGGTAATTACATGCAGATAAAACATTTACATGTCAGCGAGAATAAATGCCTTGTTGATTTTGATATCCAAATAGAGATAAAACAAAAAAAAGACAGCTTAACAGAGGAGGAACAAGGCAACTCAACTATCCTGATCGGTGAAAACGGCACAGGAAAAAGCACTATGCTTAAAACCATTCTTGAAATATTGATGTCGTTCGAATCTGGTGTGATTGAAAAAAATATCAGTTATGATTATGAAATAGAATACTTTTACAAAGGCAGCAATATTATCGTACATAAAAAAAGCAAAAGCTATAGCATCAAAATTGACAATGGTTCCACGTATTCAGGTACAATGAATACGATAAATGCAAATCTTAAAAATGCTGGAAAGAAGATTCTTCCTGAAAGAATTAGTTATTTCTATTCTGGAGCAAATGATCAGGCTCGTGATGTATTCAAACAAATAAATAGCAAATATAAGAAAGATTGCATAGAACAAATAGTTCGTTATTGGAATACGATTTTGCGAGATGAGAGAAAACTGGAACATTATTATGGTGAATTTCCAAAGCGAAAATTTAATTATTGTGATGAAAGTCTTGTTCCCGCGTATCTTATTGCTATTTTGTGCAGTGATGATTATGAAAAAGAGAAAAATCGCTTGAAGAACCTATGCTATTTTTCGGAAATTGAATACATTTTTATTGATATTGACATAAACGATACATTGCTGAAGAAACTACCCAACATTCTCGAAATCGGGGTAATAAATTTGATATCATTCATTGATAATAAATTTACAAAATGTTTTCAGCAGAGTTTTCTGTTCCAGAGAGGTACTCATTTCTACTTTGAATTACATAAAGATGACCTTGTAAAAATTGATGATAAAAATGGTATTTCATTCTTCAATTTCTTCGAGAAACTGATTACGTTGCTAAATGCGAAAGTAACTCCATATGTCTCAACAAATGTAAGTTGTAAATACCTAAGTGAAGGACAACGACAACTGATAAAGATTTTAGGTATGCTTGGGGTGTGCAAAAACGAAGATTGCCTCGTTTTGATGGATGAACCGGACGCGCATATGAATCCCAAATGGAAATATGAATTAAAAGGCGTAATTGATGATTGCTTGAAAGGAGCTGTTAATACCCAAGCAATTATAGCAACGCACGATCCGCTTGTCATTAATGGAGTAAACAAAGATTTCATTAAAATTTTCACTCTTAACAATGATGAGGCGAAAGTTGTTGAACCTTCAGAAAATACCGAAGGTTTAGGAATAGACGGATTGCTGCAAAGTGAGTATTATGGTTTACCATCAGTATTGGATAACAAAACAAAAGAAAAAATGCAGGAAAAGCAAAACTTGCTTATCAAGAAGGTCGACGGAACAATAACCGAACAGGAAAAGCAGAAACTAATAGAGCTAAGTGAAAAACTGGAAGATATGATGTTTGCCCGCAATATTCCCACAGACAATTATTATGATGAATATGTTGCGGCAATTCATAAAATATACAAACAATATTCCGATGTTACATTAACAGCGAAAGAAATATCTGAAAGAAATAAAAAAGCAGAAAAAATACTACAGGAGTTGTTATCAAAATGAGGCACATAGACCTATCTCTTATAAATGAAAATGATCCCGAAATAAAAAAATGGAAAGAACAAGCAGATGCGCTATATAAAACTCTCTGTAGAAAGACAAATCATGAAGAACGCAAACAGTATCTGAAAACTCACGATCTTTGGAAAAATTTCAAGCCTGTTCTCATTAAATTATATGGGAAAAAGTGTTGGTATTCAGAATGTGATCTTACTGGCTCTTTTGGAGATATAGACCATTTCAGACCTAAAAGTTGTTCTAAGGACATGAATGGTGATGTTATCCTTAAGGACGGTTACTGGTGGTTGGCATATGATTATTGTAATTATCGGTTAAGTTGTGAGGAGTGCAACCGACCAAAAGGTGAAGGCGGAAAAAAAGAATTATTCCCTCTTCAATCTGGAACACAACCAGCAAAATGCCCTAAAAATGATGATATTCCACTTTTATTAGATCCATGTGTTTTGTCTGATACTCAGTTAATAGATAGTGATGAAAGTGGTGCTGTTATTTGCTTAAGTGAAAACGAGAATGAAATTCATCGAGTAGAAATAAGTAAGAAGGCATATAATTGGAATTACTTTAATGCTGCAAGGCGAAATGTTAGAAATAAATGTAAAACAGCAATTGAAACGTTTGAAATAATGTATAAAACGAATTTGGATCTTAAATTGCCTCTGCAGCATCTTGTGGACCTGATAAGTGAAAAGACTCCATATTCGTCATTTGCCAAAAGATATCTGTCCCAAAAGATAAAAGGGAAAGATTATGAATCTATTATTTCAAAATTAATTTAACCCAAAACAAGTTCCTGATTTTTCAATAATTTTTTAATCAGCGGCTTATAAACGGCATTGTCCGTGATTGTTGAAATTGCACAGACTTTTTTCCCTGCGTCTTTAGACGAAGCTCCGCAGTGATAGATCTTTTCGTTTTCCGTGCCGAAGTCGAGAATAACATAGCGGTCGTGAAAAATACCGCTGGTTATTTTGAAAGAAAGCTCAACGTGAGGATATTCCTTAATAAAATCATCAAGTTCCTGTTTATGTAAACCATGACGGATATTGTCTGAAAATATCGTTATTTTTACATTTTCCCGCACCGATTTGAGCAGAACAAGCGTTTTTAAGCTGATATAGTTGTCAATCACAAAAATTGTTTCTTTCGCCTCGGCATAGATCTGCTGGTAAGCGAGATCGGCTTCAACAGATTTTCCGTTCAAAAAGAGAAAATCCTTTTTTATTTCGCTGCTGCTGAAATCTTCAATGATTTTGACAACATCAGTTTTTGTTGCCATGTTTTCTTTAATTAAGGCAATGTCTTTGGTGTTTTGCGAAGTCTGGATCGCAAGTTTTGCAACATCGTTATAACCGATAAGATCTTCACGTTCGATGATGAAATCCTTCATCGTTTTGAAAAGCCGGATCAGAATTTTGCTCTGTCTTATTGCCAGATCGCCGCGAAGAACCGTCATCAGCATATAAATTCCCTGCTCGGTAAAGGCGTAAGGAAGATATTTGACATTGCTGCCGCGCCCTGTGTTCAAGGTCGAAATTTTCGACCTTGAACGTAATGATAATATTATTTCTAACTCCTCCCAAGTCAGCTGGAATCTGAAATCTTCATCAAATTTCTCAATATTGTTCCTGACTTGTTCGTTAAAACGCTTGGTTGTGTAACCATAAATTTCAGCCAAGTCAAAATCCAGCATCACCTGAATTCCGCGAATGGTGTAGATTTTTGATTTTAAATCGGTTTCGCTGTGAATTATAATTTCATTTTTCATATTTTTGCCACAATAAACAAACTCTTACAATCTAACAATAATATATTAAGAAAATTTTATCAAATATTTTCTATCGTATCTTTAAACTAAATGGTTGTATTCCAGAAATATTGGATTTTTGTCTGAAATACAGCAAAATCGGACGAAAAACGGAGCGTTGGATGAAAAATGAGAAGTAAATATCGGAGGGACAAATGACAAACAGGCAAACACCCAGTCCTGACGAGGCTTTCCCGAATCCGAAGATTCCGAGCCTCTGCTATATCAAAAATGTTGTGAAAAATCCGAACATCATTGTCGGTGATTTCACCTATTACGATGACGTGAACGGTGCAGACCAGTTCGAAAAACATGTCACGCATCACTATGATTTTATCGGCGACAAACTGATCATCGGCAAATTCTGCGCCATAGCAAAGGGGGTCGAATTTGTGATGAACGGCGCCAACCACAGAATGGGCTGCGTGACCACCTATCCGTTTTACATAATGGGCGGAAACTGGGGGAACGCGCTTGCACCGGTAACTGAAGAACTGCCGCTCAAAGGCGACACTGTCGTCGGAAATGATGTCTGGATCGGCCAGAATGTAACGGTGATGCCGGGTGTTCATGTCGGTGACGGCGCGATTATCGGAGCAAATTCAGTCGTGGCATCGGACATTCCGCCTTACACTGTCGCAGCAGGAAATCCGTGCCGGGTCATAAAGAAACGCTTTGACGACGAGCTGACTGAACTGCTGCTTGAGTTCAAATGGTGGGATAAAAGTATAGAAGAAATAGATGATCTCATGCCTTTGCTTTCCTGCGCTGATCTGGAAAAAGTCAGAAACGAGCTGAAGAACAAAAAGGAGGCATAAATGAAAGAAATACCGGTAACCGAGATAAAAGGGATAAAAATCGGTCAGGTAGAGAACGAAAAAGCGGCGACCGGCTGCACTGTTTTTGTGAGCGAAACAGGGATGCACGCCGGTATCGATATCCGCGGAGGCGGCCCTGCGGCGCGTGAAAGCCAGCTTCTCAATCCTCTCATGGCGGCTGAAGAGATCCATGCTGTCGTTCTTGGTGGCGGTAGCGCTTTCGGGCTCGGCGCGGCAGACGGAGTTATGAAACTTCTCGAGGAGAGAGGGATCGGTTTCGATGTTTCAGTCACAAAAGTGCCTCTCGTGGTGCAGTCCGATTTGTTCGATCTCACTGTCGGAGACACTTTCACGCGGCCTGATAGCGTAATGGGTTACGAGGCGGCAAAAATCGCGCTTGACGATCCAAACTACCGTGACGGCAACTACGGAGCAGGATGCGGGGCGACTGTCGGAAAGATCCTCGGCATGGACTATTGCATGAAAACGGGCATCGGAAGCTATGCAGTGCAGATAGGAGACCTTCAGATAGGTGCCGTTGTCGCACTGAACGCTCTGGGCGACATCTTCGATCACAAAACGGGAAAACAGATCGCAGGGCTTCTCACCGAGGATAGAAACGGGCTTCGCAGCACTTCCGAATACATGAAAAAGAGCATAATTCCGAAAGAAAACAAGTTCGCAGGCAATACGACGCTTGGAGTCGTCATCACAAACGCCGCTTTTCCGAAAGCGAAACTCTGCAAAATCGCGGGAATGGCGCAGGACGGCTACGCACGCTCGATAAATCCTGTCCATACATCGGCTGACGGCGACTCTATTTACGCTCTTTCAGTCGGAAACGTCAGCGCGGACACCGATCTCGTCGGAATTATCGCGGCAGAAGTCGTAAGCGAAGCGATCAAAAAAGCGGTTTTCTGCGCCACTGACGCTTACGGCTTCTTTTCGGCGCATAAAATCACGAAATAAATTGATGCAGATTTTGAATTAAATATACTTTTGCGTTTTTTGTTTCAACTATGAGGCATAATGAGGATATTTCATCTTATTTTTATAATTCTTTTCCTTTTCATTTTTAACGGATGCGGAGATTCAAACAAAGATAATAAAAACAAAGCACATGATTCGTCCGACACAGTAACAGACGAAGATGTAGATGGAATTGAACCTGATCTGACTGACGACAACCTTACGGATATTGAACCCGACACAACTTCGGACAGCAGTGAAGCCCCTACAGACGATGATGCAATGCCGGAACTTGATGACAACGATGTAGATTCAGATACAAATGACGAAGACATCATGCAGGGACTTGATGACAATGACGCGGATTCAGATACAAATGACGAAGAAACGGAAAAGGAAAAATGCGCAGACGCTGAAGGAGACTGGGATGCAGATCAGAACAAATGCACAAGAATTGTTGCATGCACTGCGATACCAGTAGAAAATGCCGAATGGAACGGTGATTCTTTTTACACTCAGGAATATGTCAACGGCTTTTGGACTCATGAAACCGCTACTGAATACAGTGAAACAGCAGGAACATGCCGCTTCAAATGTGCGGGAACATTTTTCTGGAACGAAACAGCATGTGTAAACAGCTGCACGGATAATCCGTGTGCCGCCATAAATCACGCTGACGGATGTATTTCACATGACATGATAACCTATGAATGCACTTGCGCAGGAAGCTATGTCTGGGACAACGAAACTTTTACATGTAAATCCCCGAAAGAGGCAGAATGCGATCAAGTCGGAGGAATGTGGGACGAAAACCAGCGCAAATGCTCAAGAATAACACCGTGTGCGGCTTTTCCTGCAAACGCCGAATGGAACGGTGATTCTTCATATACCCAATTTTATTTTACTGACGCATGGACTGCAGGACCTGCCTCTGAATATAACGAAGCAACGGGAACCTGCCATTTCAAGTGTATTACGAACTATTTCTGGAACGAATCTGAATGTGTAAGCCCATGCTCCACCAATCCTTGCGAAGGCTTGACAAATGTTGAAGAAGTCTGTACCGCAACTGGTATAACAACCTTTTTATGCGGCTGTACCGACGGTTTCCACTATGATTCTTCAATCAATAAATGTATATCTGAATGCAGCCCGTCAACCAGCAGTTCCTGTTATGATTCTGCAGGCAAACTGATATGGTCCGAAAAAACAACTGACGAAATGAGCCTGGAAAATGCAAAAACGTACTGCATAGGACTGAACTCATCAACCTACGGCGGCTTTGACAGCGGCTGGCGTCTGCCGACAATCAGCGAACTCAGAACACTCATACAAGACTGTCATGGAACTATTTCAGATGGTGATTGTAAAGTGTCAGATCCAAATCATCTGGCAGAAGGTGACTGGACCACTGACTGTCTTTGCGAAGATGACGAAAGCGGCAACTACAGCAAATTCAAAGAAACAAGCGTGCTTTGGTCTTCTTCTGCTTTTGCAGATGATTCAAATCAGGCCTGGGGCGTAAATTTCGGCAAAGGAGAGCTGCTCCACAACGACCTCGAACACCATGTCCGTTGTGTAAGAAAAGAACCTCTTACTATCGGCAATATCTGCACAGGTCAGACAGAATGCTATGACAATTCCGGGATAATTTCCTGTCCTGAACTCTCTGATTCAAATTTCTACGGTCAGGATGCGCAATATGGCACCTCATGCATACTTCAGAACTTTGCAGCTGCGGCACCAGTTTCAAACCAGCCTGTCGTTGTTGACAACAACACAGGCCTTATCTGGGAGCAGTCACCGTCCGAAGAAACTTTTACATGGGACAATGCACAAAGTCACTGCAACAATTTGAATGCTGTAAATTACGCAGGAATTAACAACTGGAGGCTTCCTAATCCGCTTGAAATAATCACTATCGTTGACAGCGGCACATACACCCCTTCAACAAACTGGATTTTTAAAAATATGGTGGCAGATTCTTCATATTTATGGACAAGCAGGAACTATCCTCTGAATGCAACTTTGGCTTATGCTTTGGATGTAGATGCCGGCTCTTTTTACACACAGACAAAAACAAATGCTTACAACGTGCTTTGTGTCAGCGGAAAAGAACTACAAGCATCAGTCGCAAGTGATTTTGAAACGTCACAGGATGACACAACCGTCACCGACAAGAGAACAGGCCTGGTCTGGCAGAAAGGCTATGCATCGAGCAACACCTGGCGTCAGGCTTTGAATTATTGCCAAAATTTGAACAGCATTCTGTTTGACGGCAGAAGCGACTGGCGTCTGCCTGACAGAAACGAACTGGCTTCATTATTAAATTACGATAAAGAGGGTTCCCCATATTCTTATTTTCCTAATGTAAGAACCGGAAAATTCTGGTCATCTTCTACGGTAGCGAAGTCTCCTGATACCGCCTGGGTTGTGAATTATTACGGCACTGTCAGTATTGAAAGCAAAACCTGGGGATGCAACACCCGCTGCGTCAGAAACGCTGATTAGCAGACTTTTCTTAAACTGAACATGTGCCCGAATTAAGAAGTGTTAGTTCATATTCGTAACACCTATAAATCTCGCATTTTTTCTAAAACTCAATATAATATTGCGTTTTTTGTTTTAATTGATTTTAAACAGGGAGGTCAAAATGCTGCTTGGCGAACTTAGAAAAATGATGATGAAGGCAAAACTTGAGAAAGATACGGTCAAAGGAAATCTCCTTTCGACTTTAGTCGCAGAGGCTGTAATGGTCGGCAAGAATGACGGAAACCGTGAAACTACCGATGCAGAAACTATCGCGATGATCAAAAAATTCCTCAAAAATGTGAATGAAACTCTCAACCTGATGGATGAGATGGGCAAAGACAAGACCGAGCCTCTGCGCGAAAAAGAGATACTTGAATCGCGCACTGGATGAAGAGCGGGCAATCCTGCTGGAGAAGCAGCCGGAGAACGGTCAGGCGGCGTTTGCTCTGCTGAAGGCTGACTTCGATGACCGCACGAAGCAGCTGAAAAAACATGCAGACGAATCATTTTCACGTAAAACGCGCTTCCAGAGAGCGTTTCCAGCTTTCAAAAGAACTTTTTTCGATTTCGGGGAATGTTGTTTTCGCCGATTTTGCAGCTGCAAAAGATTTCGCGCACAAACTTAATTTGCAGTATGCCGCTGAAAAAAGCGGAAAGCATATAACTCCAGGAAATCTTTATGCAATGGGGCTTATCGACGAGATCAGCCACTTCGTTTTTCACCTTTACAGAACAGAAATTTTTCCGCAGTTTTCGGAAAAACTTTTTGAATCTGCCGAGCGTGAGATCGGAGAAAACGCTTTCAAAAAACTCCTTATTGATTTTGTCAGGGAGTTCCCGACAAGCGTAGTCGCATCTGGCGGGATGTCGGAGGCTGAGTTTTTAGCCGCTTCGACGAACGGTGTTCCCAACAAACTTGCGGAACTTGAAGAAGTTCTTCTGCTTAAAATCGCTAATGAAAATCCCGCTTTTTCCGAATTTGACGAGCTTTTCGGAGATGCAAAACTTGCGGAAAATCCGGCTTACGGCAGATTTTTCGATACTGCGGAGAGATTTTTTGCAGGAAATCCCAAAATAGATTCCGGAGGCGAAAAAGTTTCTGTTCTCGACCTTCTGCGGGCTCCGTTCAAGGCTTCACCAAACTCTTTGGCGGGGCAGCTTGAATTTATCCGCAAAAACCGGGGAGTAAAGATCTCGGCG
>CACZFE010000029.1:0-12445 GCA_902780365.1 uncultured Spirochaetales bacterium | reverse complement strand
CTGCCGATATCATAAAAGAGGAGACAAAACCTGTCTTCGGGACGGGCGGAGGCGGTAATTTTCCGGCACTTACAAAAGATGCTCTTGCCGGCTGGGGCGAAGGCGACCCGGAGAACGAAAATTTCTCGAAAGATTCGCTTTGGATGCCGCGAGTCGTAATGATCGCGAAAAACATTTTTGTCTGGCTCGACCAGCTTTCAAAGCAGTATTCGACCGATATCCACACTCTCGACAGAATTCCCGACGAAGAGCTTGAAACCCTGTCCAGACGCGGCTTCACGGCACTCTGGCTGATCGGTTTGTGGGAGCGCAGCAAAGCATCGAAACGGATCAAGCAGATAATGGGAAACCCGGAAGCTGCGGCAAGTGCGTATTCGCTTTACGACTACGAAATAGCCTCTGAACTCGGCGGCGAAGCGGCGATGCAGAATCTCCGCGAAAGGGCGTGGAGACACGGGATCAGACTTGCGAGCGACATGGTCCCCAACCACACGGCGATAGATTCGAAGTGGATCTCGGAACATCCCGAATGGTTCATTTCGGCGGACGAGCCGCCCTTCCCCGCCTACACATATAACGGCGAAAACCTTTCGAGCGACCCGAATATCGGGATTTATATCGAAGACCACTACTATTCGAAAAGCGATGCGGCGGTAACTTTCAAACGGGTCGATTTCAGGACTGGCAGAACCGATTATATCTATCACGGAAACGACGGGACCTGCATGCCTTGGAACGATACGGCGCAGCTCAACTATATGCGTGCCGATGTGAGAGAACAGGTCATTCAGACTATCATAAAGATCGCGAAAAACTTCCCCGTAATCAGGTTCGATGCGGCGATGACGCTTGCAAAAAGGCACTACCACAGGCTCTGGTTCCCTGAACCGGGAAGCGGCGGAGACATTGCATCACGCGCCGAACACGGACTTACGACCGAAGAATTCAACAAACTTTTCCCGAAGGAATTCTGGCGCGAAGTCGTTGACAGAGTCGCAGTAGAGGCACCTGATACGCTGCTTTTAGCCGAGGCTTTCTGGCTTATGGAAGGCTATTTTGTCCGCACTCTGGGAATGCACCGCGTCTATAACAGCGCCTTTATGAACTTCATGAAAAACGAGGAAAACGCGAAATACAGACAGTCTGTAAAAAGCGTTCTCGAATTCGACCCGCACATTCTCGAAAGATACGTCAACTTCCTCAACAATCCCGATGAGGAGACGGCTGTCGCGCAGTTCGGCGACAACGACAAATATTTCGGAGTCACCCTTCTTATGATCACGATGCCGGGACTTCCGATGTTCGGACACGGCCAGATCGAGGGATTTTCCGAAAAATACGGCATGGAATACCGCCGCGCCTACAAAAACGAGACCGTCAATCAGGCGCTTGTGGAGCGGCATGAGCGCGAGATCTTTCCGCTGTTGCATCTGCGCCATCTTTTCGCTCACGTCAACGACTTCCACTTTTACGATTTCTACAAGTCGGACGGCACGGTCGACGAGAACGTTTTCGCGTATTCGAACGGCTGGGGAGAAAGCAAAGTTCTTGTTTTCTACCACAACAGATTTGCGGAAACTTCAGGCTGGATCAAGCAAAGCTGCGCCTGGCTCGACAAAGGAAGCGGCGAACTCAGGCGGATCAACCTCGATTTTGCCCTCGGTCTCAGAAGGGAAAAAGGAACTTTCGTCCGATTCAAAGAACTTATTTCGGGGCACGAGTACACTTTAAGCACCGAAGATATTTTCGAACACGGTTTTTACATTCACCTCAAAGCTTACGAATACCGTGTTTTTACCGATTTCAAAGTAGTCAGCAACATAAACGAAGACAAAGAGGAAAAGATGGACTTCCAGCTTTACATCGACGCTTTCAACAGCGAGGTCGTTCCGGCACTCGGCTGCACAGAACCGATAGCTGTGGCACTTGCCGCGGCAACTTCCGCAAAACTTCTGGGCAGACCGGTAGAAAGAGCCGAAATCGCCCTCAGCGGCAACATCATGAAAAACGGTCTCGGTGTCGGAATTCCGGGAACAGGCATGGTCGGGCTTCCGATCGCGGCTGCGCTCGGGATCAAAGGCGGAGATCCTTCGAAAGAGCTTGAAGTGTTGAGCGGAGTTACAAAAGAGCACATTGCCCAGGCGAAAGAGATGGTGAAAAAAGGGGAAATCGCCGTTTCGATGAAGGAAAAAGTCGATAAACTCTACATCGAAGCAATCTGTTTCAGCGGCAAAGAGTGTGCGAGAACAGTGATCTGCGGAAGCCACACAAACATCGTTCTCACCGAACTCAACGGAAAAATAATCTCGCAGAAATCGTGCAACGCCTTCTCGTTCGACTGGAACGAAAACAGCCAGAAAACTCAGGAATACCACATGACAGTCGAAGGGATCTGGAATTTCATCAACAAGGTTCCGCTTGAAAAGATCCGTTATGTCCTCGAAGGTGCCGAAATGAACAAAAAGATCGCTCTCGAGGGACTAAGCGGCGACTACGGCCTGCGTGTCGGAAAAACTCTGCGCCTCAATGTCCAGAAAGGACTCCTTTCCGACGATCTTGCAAACTATGCAATGGCTCTCACTGCTGCGGCAAGCGATGCGAGAATGGCAGGCTGCACCCTTTCAGTCATGAGCAATTCAGGAAGCGGAAACCAGGGGATCACAGTTATGATGCCGATAGTAGCGACTGCCGAAAGGCTCGGTTCGAGCGAGGAAAAACTTATCCGAGCACTTTATTTGGGCAACCTGATAGCGATCCACTTGAAAGAATTCATGTCGAAACTTTCGGCTCTCTGCGGCACAGTCACAGCTTCGACCGGAGCCGCATGCGGGATCACATACCTTCTGGGCGGAAACCTGACGCAGATAAACTACGCGATCAAAAACATGATAGGAAACATCTCCGGCATGATCTGCGACGGCGCTAAGGCTGGATGCGCACTTAAAGTCTCGACGACGATCAACGCGGCACTTCAGAGCGCACTTTTAGCGATCGAAAACATCGAAATTTCCGAAACAGACGGAATAATCGAACGCGACATCGAAAAGACAATCAAAAATCTTGCGACTGTCGCTTCGGAAGGAATGGAAAAAACCGATGAAGTGATTCTTGATATTATGACGTGCAAATAGACCGATTATTTATCGAGAGTTTTCGCTCTTTCTACGAGTTCAAGGAATTCGCCGCGGAAACCGAACGAATCTTTGCCGATATTCGCCTTTGCACGGTCAAGAACAGAATCATAGCTTGAATCAGCTTTGAATTTCGAATCTCTGAGAAGCATTCCGAACTCTGCGACTGACGAAGCAAAGCCCATATTCTGGCTCATTTTAGCGAGGATATTTGCAGAAGTCATTACTGTGTCCATATATTTGCTGATATCAGCATCCGGCTCTTTATAGCGCATCTTGAGAACGAGGAAATCATCTTCGCCGAATTCGGTTTCAGGCTCTGCGGCAGGTTCTCCTTCACCTTCTTCCGGTGCCGGCTCTGTCGGTTCAGTTTCGCCGTCTTCCGGATTTTCAGCGGGTTCCTCACCTTCTTCAGGATCAGTCCCGGTTTCAGGAGTTTCAGCCGGTTTCTTTTCAGCTAAGAAAACTTCATAGAATGCCGTAACTCTGTGACCTGCACCGATCTCACCCGCATCTTTGGTGTCGTCGTTGAAGTCTTCGTTCGCCATGACGCGGTTTTCGTAGCCGACAAGGCGGTATTTCGCGATCTTTGCAGGGTTGAAAACAACCTGAAGTTTGACGTCTTTCGCGATAGTGAACATCGTTCCCATAAGATCGTACGTGAAGATCTTGTCGGATTCCCTTTCGTTATCAACATAGAAGTAGTTTCCGTTGCCTGCGTTGGAAAGCTGTTCCATCCTGTCATCCTGATAGTTGCCCATTCCAAAGCCTAAGATCGTGAGGAATATGCCTTTGTTGCGTTCTTCTTCAATGTATGCAACGAGCGCTGACGTGCTTGAAATACCGACATTGAAATCGCCGTCGGTAGCAAGGATTATTCTGTTGTTGGCGTCTTTGCTGTAGTTCTTTTCAGCAAGTTCATAAGCAGTCTTGATTCCGGCTGCACCTGCAGTGGAACCGCCCGCTTCAAGATCATCTATCGCTGCGATTATCTCATATTTTTTGTCACCGCTTACGGAATCAAGGAGAACACCTGTACCGCTTGCATAGGTAACGATCGAAACCTTGTCGTCCTTGTCGAGCTTTTCGACAAGTTTTTTGAACGATTTTTTAAGGAGACCGAGTCTGTCGTCACCGTACATCGATCCGGAAACATCAATGAGGAAAACCAGATTGTGAGCCGGAACTTTGTCAGGCTCGAGCATTTTTCCCTGAAGACCGAACATAACGAGTTTCGTCTCCTTATTCCACGGAGAATCGGCCATTTCCATCGTGACAGAGAAAGGTTTTCCTTCCTCAGGCTGCGGATATTCGTAGTCGAAATAGTTTACCATTTCCTCTATTCTGACCGCATTCGCAGGCGGCATCTGGTTGTAGCTAAGAAGATAGTTTCTGATCAGTGTGTAACTTGCCGTATCGACGTCAATCGAGAAAGTCGAGGTGTTTTCCGTTGCGGTTTCGACCCAGTCGTTCTCAATAAGTTCTCCCGGATTGGGTTCTTCAGCTGGTTCAGTCGGCATATCGTCTCCTGACATCTCACTGTCACTGCTTTCCCAGTCTTCATAACCGGTATCTTCCGGATAAGAAGCTCCGGTATCGCCGGTGTCGCTGTAAGAGGAATCAGTTGTGTCATAATTGTCGTTGTAACCGCCGTTTTCACCGGACTCGTAATAGCCGTCGTCACCGATGTCCGCAGCAGCATCTTTGGCAGCACCGCCGTCACAAGCAGCCACAAAAAGGAGCAAAATCACAAGAAACATTGAAATCACTGACTTTTTCATAGAAAGACCTCGACAAAGAAAGTTAATAACATCTGTTTAGTTGCACTAAATGCCGATTTTTCTGACTCGGAATCAAAAAAAATTTAAAAAAAGTGATTTTTATTCCAAGTGGTCGAAAATTTTGATTTTTGAGTCGGTGTTTTCGATTTTACTGTCGAGTTTGTCGCGGATCTGATCGTCCATTTTGAGGACAGAAAGAGCTTCCACATCATCCGGGACATATTTCAGGACTTTATAATAATAGATATTGCGATAAATGAGATTATTCTGCTTCGCATAAATATTGGCGATAAGTTTGAATATTTTCACACAGTTGTCAATATCATTCATCTGTTTGTAGACAAAAGCCTGACGCTTGAGAAAGTTGACGTTTTCGGGTTCTTTCGAGATGAGCTTTTTCAAAAGGACAAGAACGCTTTCATACTGTCCCATCTCGATTCTTGCCTCTATCAGTTCACCTAGAATGACATCGTCATCCTTGTGCATCGAATAAAGCATCATCAAACACGCTTCAAGATCTCTGACGTTGCTGATTTCCCCTCTTTTATGGCTTTCGCGGATTGACATCAGAATCTTTTCGGCCTCATCGGTCATATTTTCGTGAATCAGTATGCTCGAAAGGTTAAGAAGATCCCTGACTGTTGCCTTGTTCATCTCCTTTATCGTGTGAAGAAGATAAATCGCAGTCATCCGGTCGCCTTTTTTGATATAGTAGTTGACCGCAGCACGGTATTTGTCGGACGCATCCGAAAATTTGCCGTTGCGAATATCGATATCGGCACTGAATTTGTTAAGAAGACCGTTGTCAGGAGAGACATTGAGCCCCATTTTAACATAACTCGAAGCTAAATCGAGATGCCTTACATCCAGTTCCCGCTGCGCCAGACCAAGATAAATGTCCACCGCTTTGTCAATTTTGTTTTTATAGCGGTAAAGCTCGGCGAGTTGTATGTAACTTTCAACTTTATCCGGATTTTTTTCTATTTCAGAAAGAAGTTTTGACGCCTTGGCATCGCTCATAATGTCGGTAACATCGGTATTTGCGAGCTTGCCGATGCTTTTCAGAGTATCAGCAGAAAAAATCTGCCCGACATCCTTCTTTAAAAAACTTACTATTTTATTAAGAACTTTTGGCGTCATAAGACCTCAACACAACCAACGGACACATGATATACACTTCACAAAAGTTGTCAAAAAAGTGCTGGGCCTTCTTGTCATTATTGTCGTAACGCCGTCACGTCGTTTCGTCGTAACGATAATAACGACAAAAAATCACAGTTCATCAAAGATGTCTGGCTCGTCCGATTTGGGGGCCTCAAACAGCGATTCAGGAAGTTCTGCTGAAGCATCAAGATATTTGTTTTCAAAAATAAAAGCCGGCTTTCCGCCGCTGACTCCGATCCAGCGCTCAGGTTTTTTAACAGCGTTGACGCCCTTGTTCTTTTTTTTGTCGGCACGCCCTTTTCCTGCAGGAAGATGTGTTTTCTTCTCAGCAACAATATAAAGGCCTCCGCTTACGATTTCGGTAACTTTTTTATCTTTGATTTTGTAGTAGATCCCGTTTTTACGGCAAAGTTTCACGCCGTTCCCGGGTTCCGTGCACTCACCGTCGAAGCGGAACCGCCCTCCCAGCATCACAGAAAAAAGGTCACCGTCGACCGATGCATTGAAAAGCTGCTTTGAAATTTCATTCCACGGACCGCTGTCCCAGATGCCTTCGTGAAAAATATTCGCCGTTTCGCCGTTTATTATCACAGTTGCGACCGAAATATTGAAGGGACCGGTTATTATCATCCGCCATTTTTCAGGACTTGACGAAAGGATCTGATAGTCACCCGTGAACTTGCCATGGAACTGTTCGACATCGATCCACATCGTGACAGCTCCTTCGGCTGAAAAAGCCTGATTCTGCGGATTGAGCTCGAAAGTTTCGTGTTTCCACGAATAATTTCCTTTCTCGTCCACCGTTTTCTGCGGCAGAGTCGAACAGGAAATCACGAGAAAAAGGGCAAAAAAGGATAAAAATAATTTTTTCATGCAGATCACGCTATTTGACTGCAATACACTCGATCTCGACCATTGCGCCGAGCGGCAGTTTAACTACCTGAAAAGCGGCTCTTGCGGGACATTCCGAAGTGAAGAATTTCGCGTAAACTTCGTTCATATCCTTGAAATTGTTCATATCGCTTAAGAACACCGTGGTCTTTACGACATTTTCATAGCCGCAGCCCGCAGCTTTCAGTATTTCACCGATATTTTTGAGCGACTGCTCTGTCTGTTCCTTTATGCCGCCTTCAACGAATTTGCCGGTTTTTACATCGACCGGAAGCTGACCCGAAACATAGACCGTGCCGTTTGCCTCAACTGCCTGACTGTAAGGACCGATTGCTGCCGGAGCGTTCGGCGAACTGATGATCTTTTTCATTTTTCTCCTCCTGAAAATAATGGTTATAGAACCTAAAAAACAACAGATTATAGCCACTTAAAAATTTTTTCCTATTTTCTCTTGACAAATGACTCTCCAGTATTAAAAAGCAGAACTGGTGAGTTTCATTTTACGAAACTCAAGCGTTTTGAAATGAGAGGTTCGCAATGTTTTTCAAGATGACAAAAAACCAGATCGAGCGCAAGCTCAAAATATTGAAATCGGCAGTCCAAAGTTTCGCTGCGTCAGGTTTCCATATTTCCGATATCGACAAAATCGCAAAAAATGCCGGTGTCGGCAAAGGAACGCTCTACCGCTATTTTCAGAACAAGGAAGATCTCTTCTTCGAGTCTGTGAAATACTGCATGGACGAGATGTACGACGAAATCGGCAAAAAGCTTGAAAATGTCGGCTACAACGACTTCGTCGGCGTTCTTTTCGATGCCCACATGGACTACTACCGCGAGCATAAAGAAACCTACATGCTTGTAGCTAACGCGATCCTTCAGATGCCTGAATCATCGGTCAACTTCTTCCATGAGATGCACAGGGAAAAGATGAAAATCATCCTCGGCAAACTCCAGAGCGGTGTAAAGGAAGGGGCTGTGAAGGATGTCGATCTCGAAGTCCTCGTAAAAATGCTGAACCTTGTATCGCAGATTTTCTGTCTGACAAAGGACATTTCTCCGGAAGCTGACGACTACGAACGCGTAAAAAAGACTTTTGTGAATGTTTTCAACTATGGACTTTTAAAATAATAAATTGAGAGGTTGTCATGAAAAAGTTATTGATTTTGTTCACAGTTTCAATTTTTCTTCTCACCGCCTGCTTCGAAAAGGAAGAAGCTGTGCAGGAGACCCCTGCCGTTGAAAGAACTCCGGTCGTTGCAGTTATTGAAGCAAAAGAAGAAAGTTACTCTCCTGTTCTTGAGTTCGGCGGCTCGTTCAAACCTTTCAGAGAGGCAAATCTTTCGGCGAGAATGCCAGGAAAAATCAAGAAGATCCACTACCGCGAAGGGGCTTCTGTTCCGAAAGGATCGGTTATCGTAACACTTTCAGGAGAGATGGCTGAAGCAGCCGAAGCCGAACTCGAAGCAGTCGAAAAAGACTACGAAAGAGTAAAAGACCTCGTCGATTCCGGTGTTCTGCCGCAGCAGCAGCTCGACCACCTCGAAGCGAAACTCAACGCGACGAAGGCAAAAGTAAAAATGACTAAAGAAAACATGGAAATCATTGCTCCTTTCGACGGAATGGTAGCAGAGCACATGCTCAGAGAGGGCGAAGAGTTCATGCTTCTGAATCCCGGTCTTACTCCCGGTTTCTCACATGCAAACGGAATCATCAGATTTATGGATCTGAACAGGCTTTTCCTTGAGATCCAGGTCGATGAAAAGGAACTTCCGTTAATTCAGAAAATAAAGGATATCGAAGTCGTCGCGGATGCTTACCCCGACATAAAAATAAAAGGAAAAATCTATGCGACAGAAACACTCGTCTCGGTCGTTTCGAGGACCGCTGTCGTCAAAATCGAGATAAACAACGCGAAAAAGCTGATAAAGCCGGGTATGTTCGGCAGAGTAAAAATCTCTCTTCCCGAAGTAAAGGCTGTCATGGTCCCGCGTCTCGCAGTAGCGCGTCAGGCCGGAACAAACCAGCATAACCTTTTTGTCGTCGAGAACAATGTCGCGCACAGAAAAGAGATCGAAATTCTCGAAGATTTGGGTGATTTATACGCAGTCAAAGGAATTGAAAGCGGCGAAATGGTGGTCAGTGCCGGAAAGACAAAACTCAGGGACGGCGTTTCTGTTACTGTCAGCAGCAAGTAGGTGCAGCCATGAGACTCTCACAGATTGCAGTAAAAAAGCCTGTCACGATATCGATGATATTCACAGGCATTCTGATTTTCGGTCTGCTCGCGTTCTATGCACTCAAACTTGATATCCTTCCCGAAGTCGAATATCCGTCGCTCACAGTCGTCACGATCCTTCCCGGTGCATCTTCGGAAGATGTCGAGCAGCAGGTAACGAAACCGCTTGAAAAACAACTTGCCGGTGTTCCGAAAATCAAGTCGCTCAAATCGGTGTCCAAGGAAAACGTCAGTTTCGTCATGCTTGAATTCAACTTCGGAACAGAGATCGGCGATGCTACAAACGATGTCCGCGACAGAATAGACCCGGTTAAAAAGGTTCTTCCCTCTTACGCTTACGATCCGGCGATCATCAAAGTCGACAGCTCGATGGTTCCGGTAATCATGTACGGCATCACGGCGAAAGAAAGTGCGATGGGACTTGCCAAAATCATCGATGACAGGATCGAAGGAAGACTGAAACAGGTCGACGGGATCGGCGGTCTTATCACCCTCGGTGCTCCGAAAAGGGAAATCGAAATAGTAGTTGATCCGGTAAAGCTCCGTTCAAGCGGAATTTCTGTCGCAACGATCGCGAAACTTCTTGAAACGCAGAACATTTCAGTTCCCGGCGGCAGCATCAAAACAGGCGGAATGGACCTTTCGGTGCGCGTCCCGGCCGAATTCGAATCTGTTGATGAGATAGGCGAAATACAGATCCCTGCCAAAGACGGCAGCATGGTAAAACTCTCAACGCTTGCCGAAATAAAGGACAAACTGAAAGAAGAAGATTTCACTGCCAGTGCAAAAGGAAAAACGATGGCTGTCATCATGACGCAGAAACAGAGCGGTGCAAACACTCTCGAAGTCGCAAGAAACATCAAGGCAGCTATGGAAGAGATCCGCAGAAACGTTCCTTCAGACGTTGTCATCGAGGAACTCAACGACACTTCGGAAGTCATCGAAATGTCGATAAAAAACCTGGGGACAACAGCAGCTTACGCGGCGATTTTCGTCATTTTGGTCATTCTCGTTTTCCTCAGAGAATGGCGCGGAAGCCTCATCATCACGCTGACCATCCCCTTCTCGCTCATTATCGGTCTTATCTTCATGTATGTTTTCGGATATACGATAAATATTTTCTCGCTCATGGCACTTTCGATAACACTCGGCATGGTCGTTGACAACACGGTCGTTGTATTTGAAAACATCACGCGGCATATCGAGGAAGGTTCGCGTCCGGCAGAGGCGGCGATTTTCGGTGCAGGAGAGATGACTTCGGCTATTTCGTCTTCGACTCTGACGACTGTCGCGGTTTTCATCCCGCTCGCTTTCGTCAGCGGAATCGTCGGACTTCTCTTCAAACAGCTTGCCTTCGTTGCTTCGGTAACAATCGCGGCATCGCTTCTCGTCTCGCTTTCCCTCGCTCCGATGCTGAGCTCAGTCCTGATGAAGAGAAAAATAAAAGAGAAAAAACACGGATTTCTCTACAATGCTTCGGAAAAACTCTTTGTTTCTGTCGAAAAGCTCTACAAAACACTGCTCGGAATCAACATAAAATTCAGATGGCTTGTCGTTATCATCGTTGCAGCAGTATTCTTCTTCTCGGTAAAAGCGGGATTAAGCACAGGAACCGACTACATTCCCGAGTTCGATATGGGCGATATGGTTGCGACAGCTGAACTTGAATCGAGCGTCGATCCTGAGCGCACCGTCGAAGTAGCTAAAAAAATCGAGGAAATCGTCAAAAGGAACATCAATCCCGAAGATGTCAGAACATACTACTCGATCACAGGCCAGACAGACAGCGGACTTCTTTCGCTTTTCGGATTTTCGGAAGGCAAGAATATCGCAACGATCATGGCAAAAATCGTAAACCGCAACCACAGGACCTACCACATCAAGGATGTTGCCGCGAAGATCAGAAAAGAGGCTGAGGAAATTCCGGAAATAGTTTCATTCTCGATGAATGCCGGTTCGCTTCTCCAGAGCGCGATGCTCGGTTCGAGCAAACCGATCGAAATCAAAATCTCTGGACACGACTTAGACAAACTTACGGAAACAAGCGACCGTCTTCAGGAGATCCTTGAACAGCAGCCTTACCTTCAGGATATCGAGTCTACTGCCGACAGAGGCAAACCTGAAATCACCGTTAAATTTGACAGAATCAAACTCGCGAGACTCGGGATCAATGCCGGAATGGCAGCACTTGCGGTGCGTGAGAGCCTTTACGGGGCTGATTCGGGCGAATACAAGCAGGACAACAACGAATACAAAATCGTGATCCGCTACGACAAAGGAAAACGCAGCAGGATCAGCGACCTCAAAAACATCATGCTCACGTCTGCTACCGGCGAACTCATTCCGCTCAGCGCGGTAGGGATCATCGAGGAAACAAGCGGTCCGACAAAGATCCTCCACGAGACACAGCAGAGGATCGTCTATCTGAAACTCGGCCTCAACAACATTTCACTCGGCGAAGCTGCGAAAAACGTCATGGAGATCATCAAAAACGAAGAGATCGATCCTGATGTTTACATCGAACTCGGCGGTCAGGTCGTTGACCAGCAGTCGACTTTCGGCGACATGAAGATCCTTTTCCTGATAAGCCTTTTCCTGATTTACGCGATCATGGCTAGCCAGTTTGAATCGCTCAGGGATCCGTTCATCATCATGTTCACCGTTCCCCTTTCCGTTATCGGCGTAATCTGGGCTTTCATCCTTACCGGAACCACTTTGAGCGCGGTAACATTCGTCGGAGTCATCATGCTTCTGGGTATCGTCGTCAACAACGGTATCGTTCTTGTTGACTACACGAACCTTCTGCGGGGAAGAGGATACACGATAGTCGAAGCGATCAAGGAAGGCGGCAGATCGAGACTTCGTCCTGTTTTGATGACGGCTATCACTACGATCATCGGTATGGTTCCTATGGCACTCAACAACGGCGCGGGCTCCGAAATCTGGAAGCCGCTCGGGATCACCGTAATCGGCGGACTCAGCGTTTCTACGATCGTAACGCTGTTTCTTATCCCTGCGATTTATGCAATCATGCACACAAGAGAGATGATTAAGGAAGAAAAAGCTGCAAAAGCGGCGGCTGAAGCTGAAGGAGGTGCAAAATGAAATTCGTTTATGTAAGCTGCAATATTTCCAAACTCGAACAGCTGACAGAAGAAATCAGAAATCTCGGAATAAAGACTTTCCAGATAGTTGAAGACACGGCAGGCTCTTTTGATAACGGCAACCCGAGGATGAACACT
>CACZFE010000028.1 GCA_902780365.1 uncultured Spirochaetales bacterium | reverse complement strand
GTAGTTGAGGTCGCGGTTGTCGGCTGCGACTCTGAAGTATTTTCCCATATCTTCGGAACGGAGCCTTTCCTCTCTTGTCATAAGGGTTTCGTAAAGTTTTTCGCCATGCCTTGTGCCGATGATGTTGGTTCCGGTGTCGCCGAAAAGTTTCTGCACAGCCTTTGCCAGGTCTCCGATCGTCGAAGCGTCTGCTTTCTGGATGAAGAGATCGCCCGGATTTGCGTGCCCGAAAGCGAATCTGACAAGTTCTACCGCCTCGTCAAGGTTCATCAGGAAACGCGTCATGTTCGGGTCTGTTATCGTTATCGGATTTCCGGCGTGGATCTGGTCGATGAAAAGCGGGATTACCGAACCGCGGCTGCACATTACGTTGCCGTAACGGGTGCAGCAGATAACAGTTCCGCCACGCTCTGCAGCGACTCTCGCGTTCGCATAGATGACGTGTTCCATCATCGCCTTGCTTATCCCCATCGCGTTTATCGGATAAGCGGCTTTGTCAGTGCTGAGGCAGACGACTCTCTTTACACCCGCATTTATTGCAGCGTGAAGCATGTTGTCGGTCCCTTCAACATTGGTTTTTACCGCCTGCATCGGGAAGAATTCGCAAGAGGGGACCTGTTTCAATGCGGCTGCGTGGAAAATATAGTCGACACCCGGCATCGCGTCAGCCAGAGAACGCGGATCACGGACATCGCCGACATAAAATTTAACTTTTTTAGCATAATCGGGATATTTCGCCTGCAAGTCGTGGCGCATATCGTCCTGCTTCTTCTCGTCACGCGAGAAAATTCGGATCTGAGCGATATCGGAAGTGAGGAAATGTTTGAGAACGGTATTTCCGAACGAGCCCGTTCCGCCCGTGATCATCAGCGTCGCGCCGTTAAATTCAGTCATCTTCAACCTCGTTTAAAAAGTGAACATCAACAAAAACGGTGCATTATACTGAATTTTTTTGGAAATGCGAGAAGAGACCCCTCAGACAACCTTTGGTTGCCAGCTCCCCTAATTTAGGGGCGCCTTTCTACCGATTCTTGCCTCCCCGTCAAGGCTCCCCTGAGGTAGGGGAGCTGCCGCAAAGCGGCTGAGGGGTCTGGGAGGTGTCACGCAGTGACGGAGGGGTTTGTATTTGTTGACTTTTTCACTAATTTCAATATGTTTCACGCGCGAGATGCGTTTTTTTGTAGAGACGTAACCTGATGCGTCTCAGAAGGAGATAAATAAATGACACCCGCCCTCAACATAATTGACACTGTCACGAACCTGATTTTGCTTCCGCACGAATACGAATGGCTCGATTTCAAAGAGAACTGGTTTTCAAAGGACGAAATCGGTGAATATATTTCCGCGATTTCCAACGGCGCGGCTTTGAGCGGGCGGGAATACGGCTATATTGTCTGGGGTGTGAGTGACAAAACGCATGAAATTACCGGAACAACGGTTAATTTCGACAAGGATATCGAGCACGAACCTTACAAACATTACCTTGCACGCCACTTAAAGCCGAGTCTTGCGTTTGAAGTCGATGAAGCTGAAATTTCCGGCAAAAGAATTGTTTTGCTGACTGTTCCTGCCGCGAAATCCGTTCCGACAAAGTTCATGAACCAGACGTTTATCCGGATAGGTTCAAGCAAGGAAAAGATTTCAAAATTTCCGGAGTGGGAAATCCGTCTGCTGAACGTGCTTTCAAACGGAATTCCTACTATCGTGAACACTGCCTCACCTGATTATGCGCAGGATCTGACTTTCGAGAAACTCTTTTTGTATTACGGTGCAAAAGGGATCAGACTCAGACGTGACACCTTTAAGAAAACGCTCAAACTGCTGACAGCAGACGGCCGCTACAACATAATGGCACTCCTGCTTGCCGATTCAAATGATATTCCGATCCGCGTTTCTGTTTTCAGCGGAAAAACCAAGGCTGACACTCTTTTTTCCGTGAAAGAATACGGAAATTCCTGCATTTTGTATTCCATGGATAAAATACTGGAATACGGCGACGCTATAAACATCATTCAGGCTGACGAACGCGGGCGTATTTCGGAACGCAAAGATGTTCCTCTTTTTGATTACGAGGCTTTCCACGAAGCACTTTTGAATGCTTTCATTCACAACAAATGGCTTGCCATGAATGCCCCGATGATAAGCGTGTTCACCGACAGAATAGAAATCGTCTCCCACGGCGGGCTTGGAATCGAACAGGATCTAGAAGGTTTTTATAATGGAGTCAGCATTCCCGTAAACGAAGCACTTGCCTCGATTTTCCTTCAGCTCAGGCTTAGCGAGCGTTCAGGGCGCGGTGTTCCAACGATCGTCAAGGCATACGGACGCGATACAATCGCTGTCAAAAAGAATTTTATCGTAGTCACAATTCCGTTCAACAAGATAGATGCCGCACCTTTTGAATTGAATGCCGGAGAGGAAGGAAATATACAGGGAAATGAAAAGGGTACAGAAAGTGACCAGAAAATAGAAAAATGGCCAGAAAAGTGGCCAGAAAAGTGGCCAGAAAAAATCCGCCAAATACTTGCCGCCATTAAAAACGATAGTTTTATCACAATAGTAAAATTGGAAGAAGAACTGGGATTAGGTCATACGACTGTCAAAAAGATGTTGAGCGAAATGCAAAAAGAAAATCTTATCCGCCGTATCGGTCCAGACAAAGGCGGTCATTGGGAGGTGGTTGAAAAATGACACCGACTATCACTATAATTATGGCGGCATACAATGCGGGCACCTCTATAGGCTCCCCTGAAGTAGGAGCTGAGAAGGGCGGGCCAAGTCTTTCCCTGCCTCTCACTCAGGGAGAGGTGGCAGCCGGGGCTGCCGGAGAGGGCTATACGGCAACCGCAGGTTGTCTGAGGGGTCAAATGTCTTCAAAAGGCGAGGGGAATAGAAAGGAGATGTAAATGAGATCAGTGCAATACCGTTGGATCAATGATGATGTAAAAATCGAATTCCCTATTCATGGCGAAGTGCTTAGAAATACAATCGAAGACTGCGAAAGATATGATCGGGAAGGCGATCCGCAGTATTTCGGTATGGCAAGAGCCGTAGATATGTTGTGCAAAGCATCTGTAGCCAGTGGGCATATGAATCAAAAACAGTGGGATATTATTGTCTCCAGATACCCGGAGTGGTAAAAATGCAGATATACAATTTTGATGACGAAAAACTTTTTCCTCTCAGCAACCGTGACGGAATATACGGTGGTAATGGCGGAAACAAAGACGGTATACTGATTGACGGGGAGTTTTGGTTTATAAAGTATCCTAAGACTACTCGAGGAATGAGGAATAATGCTCGTAATATTTCCTATACGACCGCACCGCTGTCGGAATATCTCGGGAGTCATGTCTACGAGATTCTGGGCTACGATGTCCACAAGACGCTGCTTGGCATAAAGAAAGGCAAAGTAGTTGTTGCCTGCAAGGATTTTTGCGTAATTCGCGGAGGATTGTCTGAAATACGCACAATAAAAAATGCGTATAGTGAAGAACGGACAGAAGAACTTGAGGGTTTTGCTGAATCAAAATCAGGTGACAGAGTAAATCTGCCGGAGCTTTTGTTTCATTTGGAAGAGAATCGTCATCTCAAAAATGTCGAAGGCTTGAAGGAACATTTTTGGGACATGGTGGTTGTTGATATTCTTATCGATAACAATGATCGGAATAACGGCAACTGGGGGTTGGTTTTCAATGGGGAAATTTACAAAATAGCTCCTGTGTATGATAACGGGAACGCTTTTTCCAATAAAACATCGGATGAACAAATAGTAATGCATATGCAAAAAGATAAGTTGGAGAGAGATGTTCTGGGGGCTTCAGTAACGGCTTATGAAGTAGATGGTCATATTCTCAGCGGTCCAAAACTTATTATGATGGATTGCCCGGGTTTGCGGGATGCTGTAAAAAGAAATGTTCCGCTGATAGAAAACCATCTTCAGGATATATATAAACTGATTGATGATGTTCCTGAATCCTATGAAGGGATTCCGATTTGCAGTGCAGTCAGGAAGGAATATTATAAGCAGGGAATCAGAATCCGATTTGAGAAGATTCTGAAATCAGCTTATCAAGGGTATTCGGATGGAAAGTGTTGAGAAGTAATGATGACTAGACCATTGATCACCATAATCATGGCGGCATACAATGCGGGAACCTCACCCCTGACCCCTCTCCAGTGTGGCGAGGGGAATGTAGAGACGTTTCATGAAACGTCTCCAAAAGGCGAGGGGTCTAAAATCGCAGCGGCGATCCGTTCCGTACTGGCGCAGACATATACCGATTGGGAACTGATTGTGGTGAACGATTGTTCGAAAGACAACACCTTGGAAATTGCTGATTCTTTCGCGAAATCCGATCCGCGCATCCGTGTTATCAGTAACGAGAGCAATCTCGGTGTCTCCCTCACCCGCAAAAAAGCTCTTGAAGCTGCGAAAGGCGAGTGGATCGCGGTGCTTGACAGCGACGATATCTGGGACAGTTGCAAACTTGAAAAGCAGTTCGCTCTCGCCGAAAAAGAGAATGCCGACCTTGTTTTCACCGGTTCCGCATTCATCGACAACGACGGAAATCACATAAACTGGCAGCTTCATGTTCCATGCACCATTTCATACCGCGAGCTTTTGAAGCAGGATATTATTTCCAACTCGTCTGTTCTTGTGAAAAAGGAGCTTTACGAGCAGTTCTATGTCATCGGTGATGATATAAGCAGTGATTTTGCGATGTGGCTAAAAATGGCTAAATCAGGGTGTAAAATCATCGGGTTGGATGAACCTCTGCTCTCGTACCGTTTGTCTACGAACTCGATGACGAGAAACAAGATGAAAGCTGCATTCAGAACATGGAAAACTTACCGCCATGTCGGTTTGAACCTGTTTGAAGCAGCATATTTCATGTGCTGGTATACGGCGAGAGGGGTGAAGAAGTATTGGAATTTGAAGCGACTTCCAGCCCAAAAATCTTTTTCAATAAATGCTTATTTTATCTGATCAAAATTAACGATCTGAGCTTTGTTCCAGTCAAAAGATTTGTCGGCCGTTTCAATATCTGTGAAATCAAAGTCTGTGAGCCATTTTTCCAATTTGTTCG
Organism: uncultured Spirochaetales bacterium; assembly: GCA_902780365.1. Taxonomy (GTDB): domain Bacteria; phylum UBP6; class UBA1177; order UBA1177; family UBA1177; genus UBA1177. The sequence continues at coordinate 27,577 of CACZFE010000028.1, read as the reverse complement.
CTGCATTTTTTATGCCGATATAGGAGCGGAATTTCCTTTTTAAAGGCAAATCCTTAATCATTGGTTGGGTTGCATCCAGATCTCTTGGGTGAATATAGGAAAGAAGATATTCGTTACATTTTGACGTCCATTTTTTGAGCAGCCAATAAGGAATAATTCTGAAATATCCTCCACCAGAGAAAACAATGTGGTGTTTTCCGATATTTTTAAATACACATGGAAATTCTTTCAGTTTGATTCCTTTGTATTGAATTATTGAAGGATATGGTTTTGGGAAAAGTGGGATCCCTCCGTGGGCATGATGTGCAGGGAAGATCGAGCAGTCTATTTCTATTCCGCATTCTTTTATCACTTCAAATGCCCACAATTCGCTTGTTCTGATTGAAAATCCGGGAGCCCTGAAATATTTTACCGGTTTGCCGGAAATATCTTGCAAAAGTTTGATTGAAGCTGACAAATCTTCTTTGAATTCTTTTTGATTCTGTTGCCAAACCAACTGATGGTAGCAGGTATGTGATCCGATTTCATATTTTTCGGAAATACGCTTTACGATGTCCGGATATTTTTTTGCAATCCAGCCTATGATGAAAAACGTTGCTTTAGTGTCGGTTTTTTCAATGATTTCAAGAATTTTGTCAACATTTTGATAAATTCTTACCTCGTATTTTTCCCATTCATTTTCTGTTTTGGTTGATGGGTTATCCAAAAGATGAAACCACTCTTCTATGTCAAAAGTAAGGATTCTCATTTTTCTTCTTTCTTGGGTATTTGTCTTACTACTTTAGCGGGATTTCCTACTGCGACACACCATGCCGGAATATCTCTTGTAACCAATGATCCTGCTCCGACAATGGCTCCTTCACCGACTGTGACTCCAGGGCAGACTATGGTTCCCATTCCTATAAGACAGCCTTTCTTTAACACAATCTTACTCTTTCTATACGAAAGTTTTGCATAATCGTCACCGACAAAGTAGTGCGAAAGATCTCTTTGATGGCACAGGAGCAAGCAACGATTGGCCACATGCACATGGTCTTCCAATTCTATTAAATCGGAATGAGTGACATCCATCCAGACTTCATATCCGATAAAGCAGTCTTTACCTACTTTTGCTCCCATTTTACGCCATAAAAAAGGTCTGATTTTTCGATAGTTAAAAGAGCCTAACAATACGGAATACATGCAGTATTTGAGTAAAAAGGCGTTTCTGAAACCTAAATACGCTCTATAGATTGCTCCGAACAAGGAAATTTGTCCATATTCTTCCTCAGACAAATTAAGTCCAAGAAGACGCATGAATCTGAAGGTCAGGCTAAGCTTTTTCATTTTCTATTTCCTTCATAACGGCATTATAAGCATGTTCTGCTGTAAGGTTTTCAAGATAGAATTTATATCCGTTTTCTCCCATTTTCTTGCGGAGTTCGCTGCTTTCAAGCAATTTGTCGAATAGTTCGACAACTTTTTCTTTTTTGTCTCCTTCCGCCCAGAAACCGGCTCCTGCGTTTTCGATAATTGTGCCGTAATCGCTGCCGTAGTTTATCATAGCCATTATCGGTATTTTTAGAGACATGTAGGAAACAGCTTTTGAAGGACACGTCGGAACGGTGTATTTTTCACTTATGGAAATAAGTCCAATATCGACAGATTTGATAAAATCCAGATATTCGTCTCGTGGCAGGAAATTTAAGAATATTACATTTTTTAAGTTGTCTTTTTCAATCATTTGCTGCAAAGCGGCTTTTTTTACGCCTTTTCCGATAACCAGAAAAACAACATCAGATCTATCTTTGTAATGTTTCGCTAGGAAATGGATGTTTTCTATTCTTTGTCCGTGACCTATGTTGCCTCCGAACAAAGCAAGAGTTTTGCCTTCAAGATTGTATTTTTCACGAATATTTACTTTGGGTTCAGAATAACCCTCGTCTTTTTGCCAGTTCATCAGAAGAACTAATTTCTGTCTATCAAGTTCGGGATAGTTCGAGGCAATAAAATCAATGTTTCCTTGTGACATACAGCCTATTTTGTCGGCTATTTCATAGCCTTTTTTCGCTCTTTTGGCCAAGTAGTCATACATGAATTTGTATTTTATGAGTCCTATGCTGGCTGCACTTTGAGGATGAATGTCTCTCAGGATCAGGTAAAATTTAGCTCCTGATTTCTGTTTGATGTAAGATACGACATCAATCAAAGTTATCGGCGGGGTAGGCATAAAAATCCAATCGAATTTTTGATCACCGAGATATTTTTTGTAAGCCTTTTTAAAGAAATGGGGAAGTAATGCCATGCCGATTCCCTTTTTTATGAGATTATGAACACCGACAATCGGCATACTTTTTACTCGCAGCACTTGAAGTCCGCGTTCTGTCTGGAGTGTTGTTTCAGCACCGTTGACCGATGGAGCAACAACTGTGATTTCGTGGCCGTGATTTTTCAATTCCTCCATTAAATCCGGATACATCGCGGAGGCTGTCGTGTCTGGTGAAAGTTCTAAAAGTAAGAATAAAAGTTTCATTGCAATCAACCTTAAAAGTTCACAATTAAGAAAAAACTTGAAACTGGGAGAGTATAGCGATTTTTTTTTGAAATTCGATATTTTTTAAGGAATTGTCGAATGTTGACTTTTTTTAGTGATTCCATATCTTTGCAAAATTGAATTCGCTTGTTGTAATCGTGAGTGGGGATTCTTAAAAATATGAAAATTCTTTTTGTCAATTCAGTCTGCGGCATCGGTAGCACCGGCCGCATCTGCACTGAACTGGCGCAGGAATACGAATCTCAGGGGCATGAAGTGAAAATCGCTTACGGCAGAAGAGCTTTTGTTCCCGAAAAATATCAGAAATACGCTGTTCGCATCGGCACAGATTTCGATGTCAAAATCCATGGTGTTATTTCGCGCCTTTTCGATGCTCACGGTCTCGGTTCAAAATCAGCGACAAAAAAATTCCTCGAATGGGCTGAAGAATACAAACCTGATATGCTCTGGCTGCACAACACCCACGGATATTACATCAACTATGAACTTCTGTTTGCGTGGATAAAAAAACACCCTGAAATGGAAGTAAAATGGACTCTGCACGACTGCTGGACATTCACCGGTCACTGTTCCCACTTCACTTTTGTGGGATGTGACAAGTGGAAAACCCATTGCGAAAATTGTCCGCAGAAAAAGTGTTATCCCTCCAGTTTCTTTTTTGACCGCTCAAAAGAGAATTTTGACAGAAAAAAACAAGCCTTCACAGGTGTCAAAAATATGACTTTGATAACTCCTTCAAAGTGGCTCGCTGACTTGGTGAAGCAGAGCTTTTTGAAGGAATATACCGTTGAAGTGCATTACAACACAATCGACACCAATGTTTTCAAGCCGACTCCGAGCGATTTCCGTGAAAGATACGGATTGCAGAATAAAAGAATCGTGCTTGGTGTTGCAAGTCCGTGGAGTGAAAGAAAAGGTTTGAACGATTTCCTGTGGTTGGCTGAAAAAATGGATGATTCATGCCAGATCGTTCTTGTCGGGCTCACGCAGAAACAGATCGATACTCTGCCGAAAAACATAATCGGCATCAGAAGGACAAACAGCCCGCAAGAACTCGCTGAAATCTACACAGCGGCAGATGTTTTTGTGAATCCGACTTATGAAGATAACTATCCCACAACAAATCTTGAAGCTCAGGCTTGCGGCACTCCGACAATAACTTATCGGACAGGCGGCAGCCCGGAAAGTGTGCCTGAAGAAAATGTCGTGGAGTGCGGAGATAAGGAAGGGTTGGTGGAAAAAATTCAGATTATTTTAGAAAGAAACAATGGAAAATAAAGGCATCCTCTCATCCAAAAAACTCATTGTTTTTATTGCAATTATCGTTCTGCTGGTTGCTATTCTGCCAGGTCAGATAACCGACACGGTTTCTTTGGAAGCATCGCTTCTCTTTTTTGTTATTGCGATGTTCAGCGTTATTGGGATAATTCGTGAACTCGGATATGCAGCAGTAACTTTGAACATGATTCACTGGATTTTTACACTGATTTTCTTTTTTGTGGCTCCGCTAACACAAGCTTCTTTTGGATTTTCTGTGTGGGGATTTAACTCCATGGATAACGAGAATGTTACCAAAAGTTGTCTGATGATTATTTTGTGGATTGTTGTCTACTCCTTAAGCGGCAGTCTTATTGGAAAAAAAATTCATCTGCCATGTGCCAAACAGAGAGAAAAAATATCATCCGGCTGGCTTTATATTTTCACATTTATCAGCCTTGTTTGTGGAATCATGATTGTGTCAAGATATGGATTCTATAATATGTTTTCCCGTGCTGATATGAAGGCCAGTGAAGATGCGGTTGAGATGTCAATAGCTGTCGGATTGATTTGGTCAAAATGTTCCAGGGCAACAATAGTTTTTACGGAAACTTTACTGATTATGACGGCAATAAAAAAAGAGATTAAAGTGAATAAGCTTCTGTTCATCAACTCAATAGTCCTCTTGCTCTCGTGTTTTCCTTTTGCGGTTTCGAGAAACGAAGCAGGAGTTATTTATCTCGGATTGTTTGTCGTTTTTTTCTATCGTGATTTGGAAAACTTTAGGCAAAAACCTTGGTATATTCTTTGTTTTCTCGGGGCAACAGTTGCAGTTTTCCCTATTTTGAATGTTTTCAGAAGGATGAGTATTTATAATGAAAACCTTTTTTCTGCACTTTATGGTATGGCTTCTAATTTACAGGAAGAATATTTGTCATCGAACTATGATGCATTTTCAATGATTGAAGGCGTGCGAAATTATGTCGAAGTTGCCGATTTTACTTATGGCCATCAGCTTTTAGGTGCAATATTTTTCTTTGTTCCAAGAAGCATTTGGGCAGCAAAACCAATCGGAACAGGAGCAATGATTGCAAAATTTCAAGGACAACTTTTCTCAAATATTTCCTGTCCGCTCATTGGAGAAGGTTATATCAATTTTGGAATATTCGGAGTTGTTTTGTTTGCATTCGTTTTTGGCATTTTATGCACCATTCTTGACCGAAAATATTGGGAAAATGCTCCGAACAATCAGAGCTTTAGTTTCATAAAAATTATTTATCCTTTTCTTCCTCCGTGTTTTTTCTTCATGTTGCGTGGTGATTTGATGTCGAGTTTGGCATATACTTTGGCGTATATTGTTACTTTCTGGTTTTTATTCAGAATCAGCAGGTGGCATATAAATATTGGTAAATAGTTGATGCAAACCTCTAAAAACAAAATTGTAAAAAATGTTTCTATGCTCTATTTGTTGAACATTGCCAAAATGGTATTCCCTCTTGTTACTCTGCCGTATTTGACACGTGTTCTTAGCGTGGAGACTTATGGTGTTGTATCTTATGTGAAAGCTACGATGCAATATATGCAGTTGATGGTGGATTTTGGTTTCATGCTTTCGGGAACAAAAGCCATTGTTCTGGTTTTGGGAAAACAGGATGAAATAAACCGTGAAATCGGAAATATTTTTGTTGCACGTCTGATCCTATGTTTATTTGCTTTTGTCATATTGATTGCAGCTATGATTTTTATTCCAATTCTCAATCAAAATATGCTTTATACGGTGCTTTCCTTCGTGACGGTATTCCTCACAGTTTTTCTGATGGATTTTTATTTCCGTGGTATTGAGAAAATGGAGATCATCACGATCCGTTTTGTTGTTATGCGCGGGATTGCAACTTTGCTGACTTTCGTTGTCGTTAGAAGCGACGCGGATATCCTTTGGATCCCGATTCTGAATATCATAGGCTCCATGGTAGCAATAGTTCTTGTCTGGATTCAGTTGAAAAAACTGAACGTAAAGATCTGTCCCGACGGATTGCGCTCTGCGGTAAAAAAATTGAAAGATTCGGCCGTATATTTTGTATCTAATATGGCCACATCAGCCTTCGGTGCGTTAAACACTTTGCTCATAGGTATTTTTATAGATCCGGTGAATGTTGCATATTGGAGCGTCTGCGCGCAAATAATAGGAGCAGTTCAATCTTTCTACACTCCTATTATATCGGGAATTTATCCTCAGATGGTTCTTTCTAAAAAGCGCAGTATAATTCAGAAAACTGTAAAAATTTTCCTGCCGATAATTGCTGTAGGTTGCATATTTACTTTTTTGGTAGCCAAAGAAGCTCTTTTGATTGTAGGTGGGGCTAAATACACAGAGGCCTCATATTTGTTACGTTTGCTGACTCCGGTAATGTTTTTTGGTTTTCTTTCCATGATTTATGGCTGGCCGACATTGGGAGCAATAAATAAACAGAAACAAGTAACCGCAACAACAGTAACTTCCGCAGTTTTTCAAGTTTTAGTTTTACTTGTCCTTATCGGTTTGAATTGCTTTAACTTGATCAGCGATGTTTGTTAACCATGTTAAAAGCATTTCATAGTTATTGTGTTGAGCACAATATCAGATATTACGCTTTAGGCGGGACATTGCTTGGAGCATTGCGGCACAAGGGGTTTATCCCATGGGATGACGACATAGATCTCGGGATTCCGCGTGAAGATTATAACTTGTTGATAACATTGCTGAGTAATCAAAAAATTGATGACAGATATCTCCTAGAAACTCCGCTTTCGAATGATCCGAATTACTGCTGTCCTTATTGCAAACTCTATGACACTCAGACGACTTTGATAGAAAATGTGAAAAACAAATTGGTTCGCGGAGTTTATCTGGACATTTTTCCACTTGACGGGCTGGGAAATTCCAAGGAAGAAGCCAAGAGCAATTACAAGGTAATTCAGAATAAATTGAATCTTTTGGCATTAAGGCAAATCAAGCTTAAAAAGGGCAGAAGTTTTTATAAAAATGCTTTGCTGTTTCTTGCTCAAGCAGTTCCCAATTTTATAATTTCTGAGAAAAAGTTGTCGCAAAAAATCAATGAAGTTTGTCAAAAAGTGCCGTATAAAACGGCGGTTTGGGGTGGTAATTTGGTGGGAGCATGGGGACTTAAGGAAATAGTGCCTCTTTCCGACTTTTCTAAGCCAACTTTATACGATTTTGAAGATACAAAGATATTTGGACCTGAACAGGCAGAAGATTATCTGAAAAATATATATGGTGACTGGAGAAAGTTGCCTCCAGAGGAAAAAAGGGTTTCTCACCATGGTTATTATCTTGATTTAACGACCCCGTATGCGAAATATTCAGACAAGGAGGGATAAATGAACGTTGCTGTAATTATTGCCGGAGGTTCCGGCTCCAGAATGGGACAGGACATTCCCAAACAGTTTATCAATGTCTATGACAAACCTGTTCTTATCTACACTTTGGAAGGTTTCCAGAAACATCCGCAGATAGACGCGATAGAAGTTGTCTGCATTGACGGCTGGCACGATGTCCTCTGGGCGTATGCAAAACAATTCAATATCTCTAAACTCAAATGGGTGGTTTCAGGCGGAGCAACCGGGCAGGAATCTATCCGTAACGGTGTCTACAACCTTGAAGGCAAGTGCGCTGACGATGATATCGTTGTTATTCATGACGGAATAAGACCTCTTGTCGATGAAACTGTTTTAACCGATGTGATCATGAAGGCGACACAGTACGGCAATGCCGTCACTTCGTTGCCTTACAACGAGCAGATTTTTGTTGTTGACGATGACATCAGCACAGTGAAGTATATTCCACGTGAAACATTGCGCAGAGTTTCAACTCCGCAGGCATACAAGTTTGAAAAACTGCTTTGGGGTTACAAAAAAGCATTCGCTGAAAAAATCGGTATTTACGGTTCTTCATACACCAACACCATGATGGTTGAATTGGGCGAGCGCCTTTATTTCGCCGCAGGGTCTGACAAAAACATAAAGCTGACTACAAAAGATGATTTGGAAATGTTCAAAGCATATCTCAAGTCGGATAAGGATAATTGGTTGAAATAATAGGTGTAATATATGAAATATGGTCTTTTAACTACGTCATCATTTAACATCGGTGATGAAGTTCAATGTCTTGCGGCTTTTCGTTTTTTGCCGAAAGTTGATTACTTAATTCATCGAGAGCGGATAGATGAGTTCAAATGTGAATCCCCAGTATCTTTGATTATGAACCATTGGTGGTTGTGGGAGGGCAAACATTTTCCTCCAGCTTCATCCATAAATCCTTTATTTGTCTCTTTTCATCTGCAATATCGTCTCAGAAATGACAAATTTATGAATAAAAAGAATATTCAATATTTCAAGCAGCATGAACCTATAGGATGCAGAGACAAAGGAACAGCGGAATTTTTACGTTCAAAAGGAATTGATGCTTATTTTACTGGTTGTATGACCACCACCTTATTGCCGAATCCTTCTTTAAAACATAAGTTTATTGATGGCTATATTCTCTGCGTAGATGTTCCAGATGAGGTAGTTAAAGCAATAAAATCACGCACAAATAAAAGGGTAATTTGTATCGGCAGAGAGCAGAAAGTCTGCTTTTCTTATGAACAAAGGATAAGGATGGCCAAGTTTACATTGTTTTTATATCATAATGCTCATTGTGTTGTTACTATTGCTCTGCATGCAGCTCTTCCATCAACGGCATTCGGAACGCCTGTCTGTGTGATCAAACAAGATAACTATGATGCAAAAACACGTTTCGATGGTCTTGAGGAATGTTTGAATATTGTGGATAAAAAGGATTTCATTGCAAACCCGCAAGTTTACGATGTTAATAATCCTCCGTCTAATCCAACTGCTTTTATGAAAATAAGGAATGGCTTGGTCGAAAAATGCAAAGAATTTACAGGTTTTGACAGTGGAATGTCTGTTTTGGAAGATGACTACAATCCTATAGCGGATATTGCAGAGATTATGCCATACAATGAGGATTTGGCTTATAAATCCATGTTCTTCGCAAGAAGAAAAAATCTGCTTAAAGCATTTATAAGAAGATTCGTTTTTAACGAAAACAGGTTTGATATCAACTCATCAAGAACTTGTGAAAACATAGAAATCCTGCAAAGAAAAGATGAACGCTAAACACGAGGAAAAACAATTGACAACACTTTATGACAATCAACTTTATGTCAAAGATTTGACTAATATCGCGAACATAAACATCCCATGGGAAAAACTTCAGAACAAATCTGTTCTTTTGTCCGGTGCTACCGGTCTTCTCGGCAGCTTTTTTGTTGATGTTGTCATGCAGAAAAATACTGAAGGACTCAACTGCACTGTTTATGCTTTAGGCCGCGCGCAGGAAAAGGCAAAAGAGCGTTTTTCCAAATGGTGGGGAGATAAAAATCTGGTTTTTATTCCTTATGACATCAATAAGCCTTTTGTAAGAGATGATCTCGGAACTGTTGATTATGTCCTGCATCTTGCTTCGAACACGCATCCTGTGCAGTATGCGACAGATCCTATAGGAACCATAACCACAAATATCATCGGGCTTCAGAATATGCTTGATTTTGCGATTGCTCACAATGCAGCCAGATTTGTTTTTGCATCTTCAAATGAAGTTTATGGTGAAAACCGCGGTGATATCGAAATGTTTGACGAGCACTACTGCGGATATATCGATTCCAACACGCTTAGAGCGGGTTATCCTGAAAGCAAACGCTGCGGTGAAGCTCTTTGTCAGGCATATAAATCGCAGAAGGGTCTTGATGTTGTGATTGCGCGCTTCACGCGTTCTTACGGGCCGACAATGCTTATGAGCGATACAAAGGCGATAAGCCAGTTCATAAAGAAAGGTGTCGCCGGTGAAGATATCGTTTTGAAGTCGGCAGGAACTCAGAATTATTCCTACACATACATGGCTGATGCAATATCCGGATTTCTGTTCCTGCTTTTGAAAGGTGAAAACGGAGAGGCATACAATATTGCCGACGAAGCATCAAACATCATGCTTAAGGACCTTGCCAGCATAATTGCAGAACATGCAGGAAAAAAGGTTGTATTTGAGATTCCGGATGCAGTCGAAGCGGCCGGATACAGCAAGGCGACAAAAGCTCTGCTTGATGGCAGCAAACTTAAAAAACTGGGATGGAAACCGCGTTACGTAATTAAAGAAGGGATTGAAAGAACGATGGATGTTCTTAAATGACGGAAATAGGATTAAACAATGCTCAGTTTTTACAATCAGAAGAAAATGTAGTGGAAATAAGGATGGAAGATGGGAACGAGTGAAAAACAAACGAAGCATAATAACCTGTATGGAATAGCCAAACTGGTGCTTTTTCTTACTTCCTACTTACCACTGTTCATACTAATTGCATTCAAGCAGATTTGCAACAATGCTCAATTTTTATGTTGGTGTGGAATTTCTCAAGCAACGGTTGGGACTTTTTTTATTAAGTTTGGACTTTCAGTATTGCTCATAATCATATCCATGCTGTCTTTGGTTGGTTGTAAATTATTGTTTTTTAATTTACAAAAGAATGTAAAGAATGGAGACAATGTTACTATCATAAAAATTTCCAATAGAAACGGCGACTCCATAGGATACATTGCAACTTACATTATCCCGTTTATATTTCAAGGCTTCAATACTGTATATGAAGTATTTGCTCTGTTGTTTTTGTTATTTATTATATACCGCATATACATCAATTCCAGCCTGTTACTTGTAAATCCGGTTATAAACTTTAAATATTCCATATTTGAAATTGAATATGAGGAGCAAAACGGGAAAAGAAAAAGCGGAATGATTATTATGAGGAATGCAAACATAGAAGAAGGAAGTATTGTAAAAATATACTCTATTGGTTTTAAATTGTTTTTTGCAGATAGACATAGGGAAACAACATGACATTACAAGAAATTTTGGACAAAATTACATCTACTGAAGTGGTTGATCTTAAGTTGTTTTTCATTACCAGAATGCTTAAAGAAAACATTAAAAAATCAAGCAAGGTAATGGACAAGTATCTATTCAAGGTTTATCAAGTAGATATCAATGATGAAATCAGGCAGTATCTATATGATTTATCTCAAGAGCAATTAAATATAACGATAAAAAAGAACTTTGAAATGATAGATTATGATGTCATTTCTGATGACACAGAGCATTTGTTTACATATTCAATGAAAAATAAAGTCTTCTCATTTGCCGATGTCGTCACAAATCAACTGCAAAAAAGCCCGGATAAAATGCAAAGTATTGAAGCAATACTTCAAAACAATGATGAATTGTGGGCTTATTGCGTCGGTTTTAACGATTTAACAGCCAAGGATTGGATTTATACATTTAGAAAAATACAATCCGGTAAAGTTGCTGTTGATGAGCGAGAAGGGAAGAGTTGGTTAAGAATAATTCGTACATTCTTTGATACAACAAATCAAAAATTGGAATTGCTAAAAGGTGAAACTGTAAATCTTGATAAACAAATAGACTGCATCTATTATGACGAAATTTTTTATGTTATCAAAAAGGGGTGTTTTGAACAAATTGTTGGGTTACAAGAAGAGTATAAGGAAGAAGCTAAAAAAGTTGTTGAGCAATTAAAACAAACCAATAAGATAAAAGGATTAGAAAAGATAGCAGAACAAATAGAAACAACCCCGTCATTGCATAAAAAGCTTGTTCGTATCGCCAGAATAGGCAATTATCGAAATATTGATGATAAGGCTATAAGCAAAATGAAAAATGTTTGTAAAAAATATGGAGATAACCTGAAGGTCGATAATGGCAATCTTCTCATTGAAGATGAAAAAGATATTGATATTGTTTTGAAGATGTTGGCAGATTATTATAAAACTGGAGATGTGTCAGGAAAACCTTACGGGACATTTTCTGGTAAAGAGATAAAGGCTCAAAACTAAGAATCTTTTGATTGCTATCCTTGATTTGATTATAGTGGCAAAAAAACTGATAAAATAAAAGGAGTCCCCAATGTCCACCAACCGTTCCATAATCCTCGATTTCCTTAAAGGTCTGGCGATTGTCGCCGTTGTTTTATATCATTTCGGCGCGTGGTTTCCTTATGGATATCTTGGTGTCGATGTGTTTTTTGTTATCAGCGGATATCTGCTTGTGAAGGGGCTTTCAAAGCAATTTGAGGCAAAAACTTTCAATTACTGGAGTTTTATCTTCAAAAAAGCTGTGCGTTTGTGGCCTTTGATTCTGCTTGTTTCTGCAGTTGCTGTCGTTATTGGTTATTTTACGATGTTGCCTGATAATTATGAAAATCTAGCGGAGTCGGCTGTTGCTTCGACACTTTTTGCAAATAATGTGCTTCAGGCGATAACGACCAAAAATTACTGGGATGTCGTCAATCTTTACAAACCGCTGATGCACATGTGGTATGTCGATGTTCTGATGCAGGCTTATGTGATTCTTCCGCTGTTGTATCTCATTTGTGTGAAGTTGTTGAAAAACACGAAAAAAGGTCTGCTGGTTGCAGGTGTTGCTATGAGTGTGATTTCACTTGTTCTGTTTCTGCTTCCACTGCCTACGGAATGGAAATTCTACTATCTCCCTTTCAGAGTTTTTGAGCTTTCTGCAGGAGGCTTGATTGCTTTGACGGCAAAAGAGATTTCACGCAAAAAGGCTCTTTGCATCATGGCTGTTTCTTTGGTTGTGATTCTTTTGATGATGTGCTCAAGAGTTGCGATCATTTCTCCTGCTTTCATGCTTTTAGCTGTTGTGGCGGCGACTTCTGCAGTTGTTTTTGCCGGAAACAATATGCAGATACAAAACAGAATTTTCAATGCTTTTGCTAATTTTTTCGCTGCGCTTGGTAAAAGAAGCTACAGCATCTACATCTGGCATCAGTTCGTGATAGCTTTCTTATTTTATTCAGTTTTCCCGAATCAGGATGCGGTCAGTTTCTCAGTTTTTCTGATTGTAACAATTCTCCTTTCCGAGATTTCATACCGCTTTGTTGAATCCAAATTAGATAAATTCACATCACCTACGAGGAGCAGATTATACTTCGCCATTTTCAATTTGGTGTTTGCGGCACTCGTTTGCGGAGTAAGTTTTGCGATTTATCTGAATGCCGGAGTTGTCAGGGATGTTCCAGAACTTAATGTCAGCAAAGACAATGTCAAAAGAGGAATGCATGCAGAGTATGTTGATATTCCTCGTCATATGAAAATCGGTTTCGAAGATTCTGCAAAAAAACACATTCTTGTTTTCGGCAACAGTTTTGGCAGAGACTGGGTGAACATATTGCGAGAATATGATAAAAAAGCTGTTCTTGAACTTTCATATTTGAGAAATACCGAAGAAAATGTCGAAAAATATGCCTCTCTGATTGAAAAAGCCGATATGGTTTTTTATGCCGAAGGCCCAAGCTATGTTGGAGTTCCCGAATATATGTCAAACGCAGTTCCAAAAGAAAAACTTTATGTCATCGGCAACAAGAATTTCGGTGAATCCAACGGCATAATATATGCCAAACGCAGCACGGAAGGCTATTTCCGGCAGAAAGTAAAAATGCCGGAAGGCTTGATGAAACAGAACTTGGAAGAATCAGAAAAATACGGAGATCATTACATAAATCTGATGTCTCTTGTCAGCGATGAAAACGGCATGGTCAGAGTTTTTACCGATGACAACAAATTCATAAGCCAGGATTGCAGACATCTGACAAAGGCCGGAGCACAATATTTTTCAAGAATCTTGGATATCGGGGCGATAGTGGAGGAATAAAAACACGCCTCTTTTCTCTGGGAATTCTTCAAAAATCTCACGAAAATATCGAAAATAATTGAAAAATTGGGTTGGAGACGTATCAGGTTACGTCCCTACGGATGCGTTTTTCACCTAAATCTCCGCAAATTATATTTTTATTGACTTACAAGGTATGATATGATATAAAATGTGGAAAATGGAGGTCGCACCATGGGTTTATATGAGTTTTTGTTGAAAAAATATGGTTATAACGAGCCGATTTTTACGAGTGATATCCAGTTCGAGGATTATTCCAGACCATGGATATTCAAGGAATTGAGCCGTCTTTGCAAAAACGGGCAGATTGTCAGATATGACAAAGGTGTCTGTTATATTCCGAAGACGACTTTTTTAGGGAAAACTCTTCTTGATCCGAGAAAAGTCATTCTGAAAAAATATATATCTGACGGGAATGATACTATTGGATATTATTCGGGAAATACGCTGCTCAACCTGATGAATCTCTCGACTCAGATGCCTAACAGCATTGAAATTTATACCAACAATGAGAAGACAAAATTGAGGGAGATTTCTGTCAATTCCCAGAAAGTGATCCTGAGGCGTTCCAGAACGAAAATCACAAAAGAAAATTCCGATGTTATGCAACTTCTGGAACTGATGAACTTCACATCGGCAGAGTTTTTTGATGACGAAAGAAAAAAAACGGTCTGCCGGTTCATAAAAGAAAAGGGGATTACCCGGAACATGATTACGGAATACAGCCGGTTTTTCCCGGACAAGGCTATGCGAAACCTTATTGTGAGCGAGGTGATATACAGTGTTGCATGAAAATCGTGATATTTTTGAGGATATTCTTCTCAGAGTTTCTGCGGAATACGGCATAGACTCCGCGATTATAGAAAAGGATTACTATGTTACTCTGCTGCTTAGAAGCATAGCTTCACTGGTACCTGACATTATTTTTAAAGGCGGAACATCGTTGTCAAAATGCTACCGTTTGATAGACCGTTTTTCGGAAGACATAGATCTGTCGATATTTGAAGAAAATGAGAAACCTTCCGAAGGGCGGAGGAGAAAACTGAAAGAAGGTATTGTTGAGGCTGTAAACGTTTCCGGACTGAATCTTGAGAATTTTGACGAGATACGCAGCCGCAGGGATTTTAACCGTTATGTGATCGGTTATCCGTCGGTTTTTGCTTTTTCCGCTGTAAACCGCAAACTGATTGTGGAAACCGCTGTTTTTACAGGCATATATCCCACCGAAACGCGAAATGTTGGCAATTATATTTTTGATTATCTGAGCAAAGAGAATGCGCTGGATTTTATGGATACGAGCGATATTCGACCGTTCCCGATAAAAGTCCAAAAGCCGGAAAGGACGTTTGTCGACAAAGTTTTTGCTTTGTGTGACTACTATCTTGACGGTAAATGCGAACAGCATTCCAGACACATATACGATATTTATAAATTGCTTGAGGTTGTTAAGCCGGACGAGTCTTTGAAAAAGCTCGTAAATCGTGTCAGAGAAGAACGAAAACAGCGTAGTATCTGCCTGTCTGCACAGGATGGTGTGGAAATCAACAGGCTTCTTGCGGAAATTATAGAAAAAGAGCCGTATAAAGCCGATTATATCGCTACAACAGAGAAATTATTGTTCAAAAAAGTTCCTTATGACGAGGCGATAAAGGTCCTAGGAAAAATATCTGGAAAAGGGATTTTTTAATTAATCTAAAACCACAATCTAAACCGCATGACTGATTCCGTAGAATTGAAAAAGACACGATTTTGTGCAGAAAAAAATGAAAGAACCCCCGGTGCGACTACCACATAACAAATATGCTGGTTAAAAAACCCTCGCATTGTCCGGCGACGTTCTTTCTGGATTCGCATTATATGCTGTTGTTGTGAAAAAGCAATAGAATATTCGAAAAAAATTATGATGCTTTATAAAATCCCCTCTCGCATTTCCTAAAAAAATCAGTATAATGCGGCGGTTTGACCTCTTTGCCCTCTCCGTCAGCCTTTGGCTGCCACCTCTCCCTGAGTGAGAGGCAAGCTTGGCTCCCACTTTGGGGGAGCTGTCGCAAAGCGACTGAGAGGGAGATAAAAAGGGTGAGGTTTTTACGGAGGTGATCATGCGCAGATTCGAAGATCTGAAAATAGCTGTTGCCGGAAGCGGTTATGTAGGGCTTTCGCTTGCTGTCCTGCTCTCTCAGCATCACGATGTAACGGCGGTCGATATTGTTCCTGAAAAGGTGAAACTTCTTAATGAAAAGAAGTCGCCGATCCAGGATGACTACATCGAGAAGTATTTAGCTGAAAAGGAGCTGAGTCTGAAAGCGACGACTGACGGGAAAAGCGCTTATGCCGATGCTGATTTTGTCATTATTGCGGCTCCGACGAACTACGATCCGCAGAAGAATTTCTTCGATACGAGCGCGGTAGAAGCGGTCATCGACCTTGTGATGAGCGTCAACAAAAACGCGATAATGGTGATAAAATCGACTATCCCTGTAGGTTTTACGAGACACATCCGCGAAAAGAAGGGGAGTGAGAACATAATTTTCAGTCCGGAATTTTTGCGTGAGTCGAAAGCGCTTTACGATAACCTTTATCCGAGCAGGATAATCGCGGGATGCGACGAAAAAACACGCGATGCAGCCGAGATTTTTGTAAAACTTCTGCAAGAAGGTGCCGAAAAGAAGGATGTTCCGACGCTTTTCATGGATTTTACGGAAGCGGAGGCGGTAAAACTTTTCGCAAATACATACCTCGCGCTTCGTGTAAGTTACTTCAACGAACTGGATACATACGCCGAAATGAAAGGGCTCGACACGGCGAATATCATCAAAGGAGTCTGCCTGGATCCGAGGATCGGCGACCAGTACAACAACCCTTCCTTCGGATACGGCGGCTACTGCCTTCCGAAAGACACGAAACAGCTCCTTGCAAACTATGCCGACGTTCCTGAAAACCTGATCCAGGCGATAGTCGAAAGCAACCGCACGAGAAAGGATTTCATTGCCGACAGAGTGCTCGCAAAGGCCGGATATTACACGGGCTCTTCGATGTGGAATGCCTCGAAGGAACGCCCGATAACGATAGGAGTTTTCCGCCTCACGATGAAAAGCAACAGCGACAACTTCCGCCAGAGTTCAATCCAGGGGGTAATGAAGCGCATCAAGGCGAAAGGTGCGACGGTGATAGTCTATGAACCCGCTTTGGAAGAGGGCACGACTTTCTTCGGCTCGCTTGTCGTCAACGACATCGAACGCTTCAAGAAAAGCTGTGACGCGATCATCGCGAACCGCTACGACACCGTTCTCGACGATGTGAAAGACAAAGTCTACACCAGAGATTTCTTTAGAAGAGACTGAAATTTCTCCCTTCGCAGGTTCCCCTCGCCACACTGGAGAGGGGTTAGAGGTGAGGTCAGAGAAGGGCTGGGGATGAGGTCATAGAGAGGGGGCACTTCATTTTCAACTTGATTTTGTCGCCGGGAAGGATCGATTTTCCCGCTTCCCAGTTCACTTCAAGGACGAATTGCGAAGGTTTCACGCTGGGAAGGGTCGTTTTGCTGAGAGGAACTCCTTTTCTCACGGCTATTACATTGAAATCGCGGTCAACAAATATCACTGCAAGTTCTATTAATGTGTTTTTCATCCAGAAAAAGTGGGGTTTTTCGGTGTCGAAAATGAAGAAAAGTCCTTGATTTTTTTCCATTTTTTTGCAGTACATGAGCCCTTGTTCGTGCTCACGGGCGGTTTCGGCGATTCCTACAGAAAAGATTTTTTTCGCACCGGTCTGCGAAGTCACTTCGACTGTCGCTTCCTGCGGATATCCGCAGATACTTTCAGCCGAAATGAGAAAAAAGTTTAACAGAATCAGCGTCGATAACGCCGTTTTTGCCAATAATTTCAAGTTTTTTTCCTGGTTTATCGGTTACTTTGCCTATTTCAAAGGCTCCATCGATCTTGTGATCCGCCGTGAATAGCATGATGAACTCTTCTCCGCTTCCGAAAAGAAGTCTTTCAAGCGGGACCGAAAACTGCGAGCTGTAAATTCTCACTTCCTCGTGGACCGGAATTTTGTCAAAGTCGATCTCGATCGAGACATCCGACAGGTTGCAGAGAAGCCTGAGTTCGCTCATAAGAGAGTCGCTTATATCTATCGCGGCATTCAACTCATTGATTTTACTTGGAATATGCTTGTGGGGATCGGGGTGTAAAAACCTCTCGACCGACTTTTTAAACCCCGGAAGTTTGTTTTTAAGAGCCTTGAATCCGCAGAGTGAAAGCCCTGTTTCAGCCGCGAGATAGACGAAATCTCCCGGTTTCGCAGCGCTCCTGAGAAGCGGTTTCGCGGGCTTGTCGCCGAACATCGTGACTCCGAGAGTGAATTTTTCAGCCGCGGTCGTGTCGCCGCCAAGGAGCGCGATATTGTATTTTTCGGCGAAATTATGGATCCCTTCTATCATTTTTTTGGCGTTTTCAAAGCCGCCCTCAGGAACTGCGATGTTGAGAAGATAGTGAGTCGGTCTCGATCCCATCGAAATGACGTCGCTCGCATTCGCCGCCATAAGCCTCCAGCCCACAGCCTCAGCCGGCATGAAAGAAAGGTCGAAATGGACATTTTCGCAGAAATGATCGGTAGTTACGACAAGTGATTTTTCGTTCCAGACCGCGCAGTCGTCCCCGATGAAAGCGTTTTTTCCGCCTTTCGCGAAATTTATGAGCTCCCATTCTTTGTTGTTCAGCATTTTCACCTCCGAAAACAGCGCTTTTTAGCAAAAACGCGCAAAAAAATAAATAAAAATGTAACTTTTTGAGACTTTCGAAGTCGTATTATTGTTGTTTGTTGAGGTCGTTATGGAAAAGGAAAGAGAAAATCTTGAAAAAATGCCTGAAGAATACGGCAAGCTGTTGAAATCCTACAGAAAATCTGATGATGAGATCGGTGAAGAATTCCAGAAAAAAATCGATGCACGGCTTGAAGAAGCTGCTGCCATCAGAAAAAGACGCGCCAAATTCATCGCGCTTTCGAGAGCGGTTTCGGCGGTAGCCGCTGTTTTTGTGATCGTCTTTTTTATTTTCTTTTTCGCTCCGGCAAAAAGTGAAAAAGGGGAAAAAATTTCCGAATCTGTTGTCGCGGCAGGAGATCCTGTTACGATAAATCTTGTCTACGATGCTACGGAAGATTTTCATCGGATGAAAAAATAAGGGAGACCCGAATGCATGAGTGGACCGGAAGCCTTAAAAAAGGGAAAAACTCGATCCCGTTCGTCGTAAAAACAGAGAAAAACGGCCGGATGGAAATCCTCACCTCGGCTGAATATTCAAACTATTCACACAAGCACAAAATAGTTCTTGACGCGCAGAAAAATGAGACTAAAGTTTCGATGTTCGTTTTTGCTCCGTCACCTTTGAACTAAGATGCTTTGAAATTTCAAATATTTGTTTTTATTACTCTTTTTTTTATCCAAATCATCGTTTCCGCTGATGAGGAAAAGCCTTTCGAACTGACAGTGGAGATCAGCGAAGGGGCGAACGCTCCGGGATGGGAAAAAGTCGTTTTCGGAGATCTTGAGAAAGAAGATAAAAAAGAGGAAAAATCGGCCGCAGCGGAAGAAAAAACCGAAGAAAACAGCGAAGAAAAGAAGCAAACTCTTGAAAAAACGCATGAAATAAGTGACAAAACAGTCCCTGAAGAGGCCGAAACCAAAATTCTTGAAGCGGAACCAAAGAAAAATGAGCCTCAAAAAGAGGAATATTCGCCGACTTCAAAAAACTGGGGCGAATACTACGGAACGACTCCGAGATACGACTATCCGATTTATGAAAAAGAGGAGAAAAAAGAAAATAAAAAAGTCGTGAAAACAGAAAAAGAGCCTGAAATCATTAAACAAGAAGATCCTTCATTGTTTTCATTAGACCTCATTCTCCAGACTCAGCACGACACCGAATTCGATCCGATGCTCAGCACAGGTGTCAGAGTAAATTTCGCAAACATTTATTCGACTCTTTCTGTCGGGACCGATTACAGCACTTCGTCCAAAAGGGCTTATTCGCTCGGGATCACGGCTGGCGGATTTTACAGAATCAAAGATTTCGCGCTGAAAGCAGGACTCGGTTACAAAAAAATCTGGGATAACACCGGACATTCAAACTTCAACGACTGGTCCTTAGGTGTCGAAGCAGGCGGAAGTTACAGTGTTTTCAGCTGGTTTGCTTTGGGAGCCGGAATCGGGATGAATTACAATGTCCTCAAGGATTCAGACTTTACCGACGGCAAGTTCGTTCCCACGTTTTTCGCAGATTTTGAGTTCAGCCTGATCAGATAAGGATTTTTCAGTTCTTCGAACCCGGATGGGCTTTACGGTAGACTTTTTCAATATGTTCAATCGACAAATTGGTATAAATTTCGGTCGTGGAGAGGTTGCTGTGTCCCAAAAGTTTTTGTAAGTACCTGAGATTCATGCCGTTTTCCAAAAAATGGGTCGCAAAGCTGTGACGCAGCATGTGGGGAGTGACTTTGCGGTAGATCCCGCAGTTTCTTGCAAGAGTGTCGATTATGAACTGCACTCCGCGCTCGGTGAGCTGACCGCCGTTCAAATTGCAGAAAATTATTGAATCCTTCTCTTTTCCGGTAGGGCGTTTCATAAGATAATTCTCAATAGAATCAATAGCCTGGCTTGTTACCGGAAGCAGCCTTTCTTTGTTGCCTTTTCCCAGAACGGTAACGGTTTTTTCTTTGAAATCCATGTCTTTGATTTTGATGGAAACGAGTTCTCCGACACGGACTCCGCTGCTGTAAAGCATTTCGATTATCGCGCGGTCACGCAGCCCTTTGAGATTCTGAGGATAGTTGTATTCGATCAGTTTTGCCATTTCCTCGCGGGTCAAGGCGCCGGGAAGAATGCCGTCCTTCTTCGGGCCGGAAAGCGCAAGAGTCGGATTATCTTCAATAATTTTGCGTTTGTGCAGAAAGAGGTAGAATTGTCTTACAGCCGCGATCTTGCGCCTGAGAGATGATGCCTTGACCTCCGAATAGATCGCTCCGAGGTAGTCCTTTATGTCGTCTTTGTCGGCCTCTTCGAGAGTGATGCCTACTTCGGTAAAATAACGCTGCATAAGTTCGATATCTAGACAGTAGGAATCGGCTGTTTTTATGGAACGGCGTTTCTCATGCAGGAGAAAATCGTGAAAAAATTTAATGTTGTCCATTAGTTAGCCTTTACGCAGTTTTCAATGAATTCGGCACTTTTAAGGAAGTATATGTCTCTGTTCGCCTTTTTGCGATATCCGTGTCCTTCGTCTTCGAAAATGTGTTTCTGAACTTTTTTGCCCGCTTTTTTCATCTTGTCGATGAGAATGTAGGCGTCGCTTACAGGAACTCTCGGATCGTTCGCTCCATGGAAAACGAAAAGCTCTCCTTTGATCTTGTCGACCATGTTCGTGGGTGAAATCGAAGCTAAAAACTCACGGTCGGTGAGGGGACCGTATTCGGCTTCACGCAGGTGCCGCCTGTAACTTGAGGTGTTTTCAAGGAAATTGATGAGATCGACTACTCCGACATTGTCGATTCCGCAGATGTAGTCGCCGGCGAACTGTGCCATCGACGCGACTGTCATGAAACCGCCGTAACTTCCGCCGGTTGCAATAAAAGTGTTCGGTTTTGCGATGCCGCTTTTCACTAGGTCTTCCAGAATCGCGCCGCCGTCTTTGACTGCGTTCATGCGGAGTTTGTAGTTGTCAAGGTCCATAAATCTTTTGCCGTAACCGGAAGAGCCGCGGACATTCGGTGCCGCGACGGCGATCCCTTTTGAAAGAAAATACTGGAACTGCGGGGTGAAACCGGGCCTGAACTGACCTTCCGGACCGCCGTGAAAGCTGACGAGAACAGTGTATGGCGCTTTTCCTGTTTTAGGAATATAGATGAAGTAGGGGATCTCTTCGCCGTCGAAACTTTTCACCTTTCTGAGTTCTGGAGTTGCAAAAAGCGAAACATCGATCCCGTTTGCGTTGACATAACCGAATTTCTGAAATGTTTTTGTAGTTAAATCAAATACTTGCGGTTGAGGGATGTCGCCTTCCGAAGAAACTTTGAGAACAAGCTTCCCGTTTTTGAGCGAATTGAGCCCGACAAGCGATCTGCCGAAATCAAGCGGTTTGATCTCCCCTTTTTTGTAGTGGAAACACTTGCTGTAACCTTCCTCGTTCGTGCAGAAAACGGCTTCATCGCGGCTTTTGTAGTCAACAGTGACCGATTCAACGCCCCATTTGCCCTCAAAAACCGGTTTTTTGGCGAAATCGAGAACGATTTCAAGGTATTCCATGTCATTTTTTTCGTTGGTTTTCATCAGGATCCCGCCGTCGAAATAGGCGATAGGGATATATTTTTTGTTCTCGTCGCCTGTTTTCATTTTTTTCGCCTTGCCGTTCTGGAAGCGGTAGGGAACGGTTTTCATGTTGCTTTCGTAGGTGTAGAAAAGAAAATCGTCTTTCGAAAGGGCGTCGCTTATGTTGTTGAAGCCTTTCTTTTCAACCAGAAGAGTGCGTTTTTTCGCAGCGATATCAAGGTGATAGATATAAAAATCCTTTCCGTTGGCTTCGTTTGAGGCATATAAGATCTCGTTTTCGTTAAGCCACGTAGGATCTTCGTAACGTATTGAATCATCGACCAGAAGCGGTTCGTATTTTCCGGTTTTGAAAGAGTAAAGATAAAAATCATACTGCTCGTTCCCGCCTTTTGCCGCACTGAATATGAGCTGCGATTCATCAGGACTCAGAGCATAACTTTCAACCGCGTCTTCAAGAAAAGTGAGCTGCTTAGTCTCTTTTCCGTCAGCCGATTCGAGATAAAGCTGTGCTGCGTTTTCCTTTCTTGCGATGTAAAGTTTTGAACCGTTTTCAAGGAGATAACCCGAATGCGAGGTCTCGATCCCGGTGTAGTCGACGATCGTTTTCGCGGCTGCGGCGGGAGCGGTTTTGGTTTCTTCTGAAGGAACCGGTTTTTCGTTTTTGGACGAACAGGAAGCAATGCATAGGATAAGAAGAATCAGTGCAAAATTGATTTTTTTCATAACGACTCCAAAAGCTGAAATTTGTTTAAGTATCGGAAAAATCAGAGCTTTTTAACCATATTGTCACGGCGGAGATATTCTCTGTGGTGGCCCGGATGCTCGTCGAGGATTTTTGTAAGGTATGCAAGGTTGTTGTTCATTCCCTTGCGGTAAAGATCCTCGTTGATGTCGTATCTTTTCTGGAAATGGAGGACAAGTTTCGCGTTCACTCCGTCCAGGGTGTTTGTAAGACGGTTTTCCATGATTTTGAAAAAACCGATTGTTTTTGCGAGAAGATCCTCTTCTGAAGTGTAGAAAGGAATGTTTCCCATCTGGAATTCGCGATACAGAAAAAGAAGTTTTTCGAGATAAACTCTGTCGGCCATCTGACCTATAAGATCGGCTGAAGCAAGAATTTTCGCAAATCTTTCGGTTTCGGCATCAAAAAATTTGATGTCGTCAAGTTTTACGCTGAGGTCGGTGAGAAGGATCATCTGGGTGGTTTTCTCAATATCTTCAGCTGTGTATCCGCGCTGAGACATGTATTTTTCCGCAAAAACCATACTGCGTCTGACGTGGGTAGAAGTGTAGACAGCACCGTTTTCTACCGGATCGTTGATTTCGGGAATGTAGCCCGTGTCGTGGAAAATAGCTCCGATAGCAACAAGAAAAATGTTGTGTTTCGAGAATGTCTCGCCGCAGAGCATCAGGGAATCGGTGATCCTGATCGAAGCGAGAACCACGTCGATCACATGTCTGAAATCGTGATATTCGGTGTCGCAGGATTTGTATCCGGGGAATTTTCCGCAGTAAAGGCTGTAAACATCGTCAAAAATATTCAAAGTTTTGCCGATTTCAGCCTGATCAAGCTTCATAAGTTCCAGAAGATGTAAAAGAATACCTCTGCATTCTTCAACATTACGCGAATCTCCGAGTCTTGCGAGCTGGAGAGGAAAAGCTGATTTATCGATCGTAAAATCACTCATGGCTCAACAGTGTATAAAAAAAATGATATTTGTCAAATATTTTTCGTCACTTACTTGAGGTTTACAGGATCCGGCGAGAAAATTGTCGCAGCGTTGTTGACGATAAACGCGCAGTCGCTGCCGTCTTCGATTTTGACCTGCTCGATGAAGTTCGCCGGGCCGTCGAATTTGCTCGATTCATCTTTGATCTTGTTGTCTGAGCCGCCTTGCAAAGCTTTGTTTTCTGCAAAAAGAATCTTCTGCTCGTCTGTCCATGTGACAAGAGCGTCGATTTTCAGACCGTCTTCCGAAATCAAACCGTCATGGATAACTGAAGACGATTTTTCGACCATATTCATTATGCTGTTTCCGCCGATCGTTCCTTTTGCGTTGACGGTAAGTCCCGGCATTCCGTCGTTGTCCCAGTCCTGAACGCACGGATCGGCCGAATTTGTCGGAAGGTTGTATCCTGCCGGATTGTCGCCGTAGCATGCAGGATCGATTCCGCGGATCTCCCAGAAAACATCCTGATCGAATCCGAAAGTTCCGTCGTCATTTTTGGTGATATACGATTCTTTGTCAGCCGTTCCAAGAGCGTCTGCAAACGACTGCGGCATGATAACTTGAAGAAGCGCGCTCATCGAGTTGTCGATTTTGATGTTGCAGTATGTTGCCTTGATATGAACTTTGTCCTGTTCCTGCTCCTGAACGATGTGGAAATATGTTCTCGTCCAGCCTTCTGCGAGGTCGATCGTAGCGACTTTCGAAGAAGATGTGAACCACATTTTCTGTCCGTAATATCCGCATACTTCGGGGTATTCGCCCGGATCGCAGGTGCATTTTTCGGTATCTTCCCAGTCGCCGTCTTTGCATACCTGATAAAGTTTGCCGTGCTGAGTAGAGCCGCAGACTGTTTCCCCGAGTCTCGTTTCGCCTTCCGTGCAGTTGCCGTCGACAGGGGTCGTGTCGGTGTCTGTATCGGTCGGATCTTCAGGAGTCGTATCGGTTTCGTCTGAATCGGTATCGGTTTCGGGAGTCGTGTCTGTCGCCGTGTCCGGAGTTTCCGAACCTGTATCGCTGTCCGATGTGTCAGTATCTGTGTCAGCCGGTTTTTCCTCGTTTGTATCGGTATCTCCGCTGTCTGCCGGATCGTCGCTTCCTCCGCCGCATGAAACAACAAAAAGCGCCATAACAAAAGCTGTTAAAATAACTGCAAATTTCTTCATTTTATCCTCCTAAAAGTAAAGTGTAAGCCACAAACCGCCTGTAAATATCTGGCCGCTGCTTTTATATCCCGGATAACCGGGATTGTTTGTCTGAAAACCTTCTGATTCTGCTATCGGAGTCCCGACAGGGCAGTCTCCGAAGCCGTCGCATTCGGAATCCGGGAACTCGTCGACTGTTTTTCCGTCTTTTCCGACTGAATTTGCCTCGCCTTCCTCCTTTTTCGTCGTTCTTTCAAGCATTATGTGAGCCTGAAAGTTGCCGCCGAGCTCAAGCTGCAGATTTTCCGGAAGATCCCAGGTGTAGCTGAAACCCGCCGCGATGCTCATCCTGTCGTTGTCGACATAGTTTGTTCTGCCGTCCTGCTTGGGGACAGGCGACATGAAGTAGGCGAGGTCGAGACCGGTTTTGATTGCGTGGTATTTGAAATTGGTGCCGAGAGTGAATTCCCAGCTGTCTTTCCATTTGTATTTGTCTACGTATTCCGAAGTCCAGCCGCCGACTTTCATGTTGCCGTTTTCGTCTTTTTCCTGAATAGTGTTGTCCCAGTATATGTTGTATTCCGGGCTTTCATTGTAACGGTTTTTGTATTTTGACCACTGTCTCCAGATAGCGGTAAAACCGACGCTGAGCTCAAGGTCGTTCTTGAATTTGTAGTCGACGATGGCGATCGACGGCGAGAGGGCGAGCGGTCTGAAAGCGTAAGCGACATGCACCCTGTTTCTGTTGATTTCGGCCTCTTTGTCGCGGTCGATATACCAGAAAGTGATTTTTGTATCGACATCGATGTCGGTTTTTGCCGGAAGATGTGCCGTGAAACCGAGCTGGATCGGTCCCCACGGTCTTACGATAAGGCCGAAATGGGGAACGAGTTTCGGTTTGATTTCAGCCATCGTCCCGATTTTATTCTCGTTTTTGCCCGCGTCCGGAGTAAAGATCGGAGCCTGGACATTTGCTTCAGCCGTGATATTGACGCCGACTCCGGCATAAACCCATTTGTAGCCGCCGGCAAGTGCAAGCGAAAGGTTGAAAGAGGTCATTCTGTCGTCGTAAAGCTCGTAGTGGAGCGAGTTAGAGAAATTTGCTTCTCTTTCGTCCGCGAAAAAGGATTTCTCCTTCATCAGCGAACCCATCGGGAGCATTCCGTAAAAACCAAGCGCGATGTAGTCTTTCCAAATCGGAAGCACCAGGCCGACAGCGCCGTAGAGGTTGCCTTCCTTGGAATCGTTTTTACCTCTTGCATCAAGATCCGCAGTAGGACGGGTCTTGTACGGAAGGTTTGTTTCGTATTTGTCCCTGTTTGTCTGGTTAGCGCCGTAAATTCCCGAGTTTTCGGTGATGTTTCCCACGATATTCAGAGATTCAGGACGGTCGAAAAGGGTTATGTCAAGATTGCGGTAACTGTAAAACATGTTCAAAGTGAAACTTCTTTTTGTTTTCGGAAGAAGTGCCGGATTGAAATAAGTAGCCTCGGCACCGCCGACGAACATTCTCGCGCTGAAGGGGTTTACCGTGCCTGTAGCACCCAAAGTCTCTGTCACGGTGGATGCGTTCAATTCGCTTAAAGCCAATAACACTAATAAAAACAATGCCTTATTTATGAATTTCATATATATCCCCCAAATAGATTTACAATAAGCGTGGTTCAGACGGGCGAATTTATTAAAAATCATATTTAAAGTCAAGAATCGGCGATTTGTATCTTTAGCCGTTTTCACTATAATGCCGCGAATTTTTTGTTCCGGAGGAAAAGATGCGTTTGTTTTTTATCGCTGTTTCGGTGCTTTTTCTGATGTTTCTGGCCGGTTGCGAAGTAGAGCCGAAGTTGCCTGAAAACGCGCTCGTTATCGACCAGGTGATTTATGTAGATGAAGTCCAGGAAGGTGTGCCGCAGACAGTGCAGATGCCTGACGGCAAAGTCGTAACCTACAAAATGCCGATGAAACTCAAGGACAAGCAGCTTATCAAAATCGATGCTAAAGGCGACAGACCCTACTATATCCGTGTTTTTCTGAGAGAACGCGATGGCGAAGGCAAAAAATAAGGTCGTAGCCGCGCTGACTGGTTCCATTGCGACAGGGAAGACCGTCGTTCTCGATTACTTCCGCGACAATCTTGGGTTCAAGGTCGTTTCAGCCGATTCAGTTGGGCATGAAATTCTTAAAAATGCAGAAATTATCGAAAAAATAGGTGAAACTTTCGGAGCTGACGTCATAAAAAACGGCAGTATCGACCGCAAGACTTTGGGAAAAATCGTTTTTTCGGATAAAGCTGAACTCGAAAAGCTGAATCAGATCACCCATCCTGCAATTTTACAGAAAACTTTTGAAATTATTGATGAATTATCCCTTGCTTCGCCGGTTATCCTTGAGGCTGCTATCCTTATCGAAGCGGGCTGGCACAAATATTTCGACACCGTGATGCTCACGTGGTGTAAGCCCGAGATCCAGCTGGGCCGCCTGATGACACGCGACAACATAACCGAGGAAGAGGCGAAGATAAAAATCGCCTCGCAGATGTCTTTTGAGGATAAAAAACCTTTCGCGACTCACATAATCGACACTTCTTACGGAATCGAAGTGACGCGGTTTACCTTGGAAAAAATAGCAAGAGAAATCTTATAAATTTTTGCGGCGGTCGTTATATCGGAATAACGGAATAACGATATACCGACAAGATCTGCCGCCGCTACCAGAACAGATGACAGAAGGCGACAGCTGCCATGATCCCTGCGAAATCGGCGCAAAGTGCCGCCG